>CABQCB010000193.1 GCA_902462475.1 uncultured Oscillibacter sp.
CCAATCTTCTCTATGCGGGCGTTGATCCAAAGACAGTACAATACCTTGCCGGACACGAAAACAGCAAAACAACTATGGACATCTATGCAAAAGTGAAGTACAATAAACCAGAGGAGCTGTTTGGGGTAGTAAATGGTGCGTTTCATCAGCCTGTCGCTGAATGAAAAAAGGCCGTTTTTTATGGTCCGCACACCGGATAACTGAGAAGCAGAAAGCCGGAAAAGCCGGGAATATCAAGGAAAAACAGCTCAAAAACTCGCGCAGTACGGTCTGAAGGCCGCCCGTCGTGCTCCCCAGTTCTCCAAGCGCTGATTTTTTCATCAGTTTTTTCAACAGGCCGCCCAAATGGGCGGCCTGTTTTTTTAAGAGCAGTTCCCTCCTGGCTGGTCTTTTCAGCGTCCCCCGCTCTCCTTTCTGCGGCAAAAAGCCCGCGTGCCTTGGCACACGGGCTTTTCTCTTTTCTTATGTATAGGATTTTTCCACATTCACCACGGCGTAGTAGTTGCCGTCCAGGGTGCGCACGGCGGTTTTGATCTTTTGCTCCACCTCTTCGTCGCTGAGGCGGAACTTGAACGGCACCACCGCGTCGAAAATCAGGTTCGTGTGGGTGGGGCCGGTCACCATGCGGAAATCGTGGATGTTGATCTCGTCGTCGATGCAGTGGACCAGGGCGGCCACCCGCTCCCGGGTCTCCTCGGTAATGCCGTCGTCCGTGACGATGGGGTCCATGTGGATGACGGCCTCACAGCCCAGCTGCTCCCGCAGCTCTTTTTCCACATTGTCGATCTCGTCATGCAGCTCCAGCACGTTTTCCGAGGCGGACACCTCCGCATGCAGGGAGATCATCACCCGGCCGGGGCCGTAATCGTGGACGATCAGATCGTGGATACCCAGGATGCCCTTATGGGCCATGACCAGCTGGCGGATCTGTTCCACAAACTCATGGGCCGGCGGCGTCCCCAGCAGCGGGTCCAGCGTCTCCTTGGCGGCCCGGATGCCGGACCACAAAATGAACACAGCCACCAAAATGCCGCACCATCCGTCGATGTACAGGTCCGTGAACCGGCCCACCAGCGTGGCGGCCAGCACCGCCGTGGTGGCCACACTGTCGCTGAGGGAATCCATGGCCGTGGCCTCCATGGCCGGAGACTCCAGCCGCTTTCCCAGACGGCTGTTATAGAAAAACATGTAGAGCTTCACCGCGATGGACACACACAAGATGACGATGACCAGGCCGCTGGAATCCACCGTCTCCGGGTGCAGGATCTTCTCCACGGAGGACTTTGCCAGCTCCACGCCCATGAGCAGGATCAGCAGTGATACCGCCAGGCCGGACAGGTACTCGATCCGCCCGTGGCCGAACGGATGGTCGGAGTCAGGCTTCTGTCCCGCCAGCTGGAAGCCCAGCAGCGTGACGAAGGACGAGCCCGCGTCGGAGAGGTTGTTGAACGCGTCCGCCGTAATGGCGATGGAGCCGGAGAGCATGCCGGCAAAAAACTTTCCCGCAAAGAGCAGGATATTCAGCGCGATGCCCACCGCGCCGCAGAGGATGCCGTAGGCCTTGCGGGCCGCGGCGCCCTCCCGGTCCCGGATGAAAAGACGGGCAAGCAGAGATACCATACGATCACACCCGTTCCTTTCCGCCGGGGATCACCAGGCGCATGTGGCAGCAAAGGTCATCCAGATCCCGGTCCGTGGCGGCGGGGATGCGCAGCTTGGCGCCGCAGTCCCGGCAGATAAGGTCCACGGCCGAGCGGCGGATCTCCATGCCGTAGCGGCTGCTGCCGCAGCCGCAGGTGATGCCCTTGTCCCGGGCGGCGATCTCCTTGAGTTCCGAGAGCACCTCGTACATGATGACGTTGTCCACAAAGGCCTCCGGCCCCTCTTCTCCCTCCTGGCGCTTTTCCTTTTCCGCCAGGATAGCCAGCTCCCGCAGGTTCTTCTCCACGATGCCCTCCGGGCCGATGAAGCAGCAAAACTGCTTGGTCTTGGCGCAGCCCAGGGCCGTGGCCCCCTGCACCACCCGCTCCGGCGGGCAGACGGCCTCATGGGTCTGGCCGCAGATGCCGCAGGGCACATAGAGGTGATATTTCTCCCCGTCAAAGGTCACCTTCAGCGCGGATTTTCCGCACTCACACTCCACCTCCGCGTTGGACGCCTCCAGGGCAAATACAGAGCGGGCCCCCATAACGGTCTTTCCGCAGGCGGGGCACAGATATCCAAATGTACGCATTTCCTCGCTCATGAACACACCTCTTTTGAAATTTCTTCATTTTGTCATTAAGATGTGATTATACCACCCGCATCTTCGGTTGTACAGCAATTTTGGGAACATTAGGCCCCGCTAACTGCATTGACAGCACTCTCTGCCCAAGATATGATGAAAGCAGGAAGGAGGCGATTCCATGTATCTTTTATTCTCGCTGGTCATCCAGATCATCGTGTGCGTCTTCTGCGTCAAACTGGGAGAGGAGAAAGGATACAGCGTGGGACTGTGCCTGCTGGCCGGCTTTTTCGGCGGCTTTCTGGCGTTGATCGTCATTTTGCTGCTGCCGGACCAGAATCTGCGCCAGGAGGAGATGGCCCATGAGGCCCAGGCCCGCCAAAAAGAGATGGATGCCCTGAAAGCCCGCATCGCCCAGCTGGAGTCCTTGCAGTCGCCTCCCCAGCTGGAGGCGGAAGAGGATGCTCCGGCCCCGCAGCCCGCCCCCGCCCCTGACTGTGCTCCCGTAGTATTCCGCCGCCGCACAGACGAGCTGATCACCTGCCCCCGCTGCGGCAGGCGGCAAAAAGGCAACCGAAACGCCTGCTACTCCTGCGAGTGTCCTTTTGAATATGAAGAAGATTCCTAATTTTCCCGAAAAAGGAGGGCACGCTCTGCGTGCCCTCCTTTTTTATGCGGTTTCCTTCAGACAGACTTGCGGCCGTTGAGGATATCCATGAACTCCTCGCCGGTGATGGTCTCTTTTTCGTAGAGGTATTTGGCCAGTTCATCCAGCTTCTCCCGGTTTTCCATCAGGATGGACGCAGCCTTTTCGTGCTGGCGCTTCACCACTTCCACCACCTGCCGGTCGATCTGGGTCTGGGTCTCCATGGAGCAGGCAAGGGAGCTGTCTCCGCCCAGATACTGGTTGGTGACGGTCTCCATGGCCACCATGTCGAAGTCCTTACTCATGCCGTAGCGGGTGATCATGGCCCGGGCCAGCTTGGTGGCCTGCTCGATGTCGTTGGAGGCGCCTGTGGAGACGGTGCCGAACACCACTTCCTCCGCCGCCCGGCCGCCGGTATAGGTAGCGATCTTGTTTTCGATCTCCTCCTTGGTCAGCAGGTAGTGGTTGCCCTCGTCCACCTGCATGGTGTAGCCCAGGGCGCCGGAAGTACGGGGAATGATGGTGATCTTCTGCACCGGCGCGGAGTGGGTCTGCATGGCGGCCACCAGGGCATGGCCCGTTTCATGGTAGGCCACCGTCCACTTCTCCTGGTCGGTGAGGATGGCGTTTTTCTTCTGGTAGCCGGCGATGACCACCTCGATGCTCTCCTCCAGGTCGGACTGGGTGGCATAGCGCCGCCCGGAGCGCACCGCCCGCAGCGCCGCCTCGTTGACAATGTTGGCAAGCTCCGCGCCGGAGGCGCCGGAAGCCATGCGGGCGATCTTCCCGTAGTCCACATCCTCGGCCACCTTGATCTTCTTGGCGTGCACCCGCAAGATGGCCTCCCGTCCCTGCAGGTCCGGCAGCTCCACGGGGACCCGGCGGTCAAACCGGCCGGGGCGGGTCAGGGCCGGGTCCAGGGACTCGG
>CABQCB010000194.1 GCA_902462475.1 uncultured Oscillibacter sp.
TGGCCTCCTCCACGGTGATGGCCTGGGCGAAGAAGTAGACGCCCGTTTCGATCCCGGCCGCCATGGCCCCTTCGATATTCTGACGGTAGAACGCGTCGG
Organism: uncultured Oscillibacter sp.; assembly: GCA_902462475.1. The sequence continues at coordinate 100 of CABQCB010000194.1, forward strand.
AGAGGAGATTTCCGTTGGAGTAGCCCCGCAGGCCCACCCGCACCATGGCAAACTCCACGCCGTCATTGGCTACAGCTTCCCAGTCGATGGTCTGATTCTGGCTGGCCCGGTTCTGGTAGGCGGACACATCGATGCCGAAGCGGGTGTCGAACTCCCGCCCCGCATATACCAGCCGGTCGTCCTCCCAGTAAAAGTCCCCGTTATAAAGCGAGATAGGCTCGGCGTCCGCGTACACCGGATAGGACTTGCCGCTGTACTGGATATATTCTCCGGTGGTCTCGCCGGGCGTATACACATCCTGCGGACGGATAGCGGACGCAGGCTCATCGCCCTCCTGCCCGTCCTCGCCCTGCTCCGGCTCCTCCGGGTCCTCCTGGGGTTCATCCGGGTCCGTGGCAGAAGTGATGGTCGGTGTCACGGGGCTGAAATTGCGGATCTGGCCATCCACGATCACGTCCTCCAGCGTCACCGTATCCTCCACGCCGGGCGCCAGGATCAGGTCGCCGGTAATGTGCATGTTGGTGAGGTAAGCGCCCTGGGAAGAGTTGATGAGCACCGTGCCGGGGACAGTGCCTGTATAGGCCTGGGTGTCCTGGATGAGCACCTGCACCATGTTGTTCATGATGTTTACGATCTCCGCCCGGGTGATGGGGTCCGTGGGGCGGAAATTACCGTCGGCGCAGTCCGTGATATAGCCCCGGGCGGTCATCTCCGCAATGGGCGCCTGCGCGTAGGAGGCGATCTGCCCGGCATCGGCATAGGGCAGCGCGGTGGATGTGCCGGTAATGTCAAATGCTCGGGCGATCATGGTCACCGCCTGCTGGCGGGTGATGGAGTTGCCCGGCAGAGCTGCGCCGTCCGTACCCAGGTACACGCCTGCCGCGTGGAGCTTCAAAATGGAGGTCTCCCAGTAGGTACCGGCCGTATCGGAAAACGTGGAGGCCGGAGACACGGCGGTATACTTCAGGAAACGATCCAAAATCCCGGCAAATGCGCCCCGGGTAATGGAATTGTCCGGCCGGAACGTGCCGTCCTCGTAGCCGGTGATCAGTCCGTATTCCTCACTCCATTTGGTGATGGCCTCCTGGGCCCAGTGGCCTTCGGTATCCGTGAAAGCGGCCTCCGCCGGGGTCATCACAAGGCCTGCCGCCAGCGCCAGTGCGGTCAGTGAGGCGAAAAAACGTCTTTTGTACATGGCTGCTCCTCTCTGCTGATGTATCTCGACAAGGTTCGACGGGAAACTTTCGAAAAAAGTTCCCGTCAGCGTCTGCCGCCGGCGGGAACCAGTGGTTTTCGGTTTACATAGTACCATACTGCCGTCAATCGTGTCAACGCTCCGACAGGAGAAAAAAGTGACCGATTCCCCGGAAACAGCCGTCCGGCGTCCCCATATATAGGAAATCGGTCAAACATTTGGAAAAAACGCCCCATGCCGCAAGCATGGGGCGTTCAGATCGTTTATTCCACAGTGACGCTCTTGGCGAGGTTCCGGGGCTTATCGATGTCGCAGCCGCGCTGCAGCGCCACATAGTAGGCAAACAGCTGCAGCGGCACCACGCCCAAAGAGGGCTGCAAAATGGGGTGGGTATTGGGTACGGTCACCACGGCATCCGCCGTCTTGCCCATTTTCTCCCGGAAGTCCTCCGTGGTCAGCGCCATGACCTCAGCCCCCCGGGCCTTCACCTCCACCACATTGCTGATGAATTTATCAAACAGCGGCGCGTAGGTACCCAGAGCCACCACCAGCGTGCCCGGCTCGATGAGGGAGATGGTGCCGTGCTTGAGCTCGCCGGAGGCGTAGGCCTCCGAGTGGATGTAGCTGATCTCCTTGAGCTTGAGGGAGCCCTCCAGGCCCATGGCGTAGTCCAGATTGCGGCCGATGAAGAACATGGAGGCGTGATTGAAGTAGCGGGAGGCAAAATACTGCACATCCTCCACATGGGTGAGCCACTCCTGCATCTGCTCCGGCAGACGCTCCACGGCCTCCACAATGGCCCGGTATTCCTCCGGTGCCACGGTGCCCAGCAGGTCGCCCAGATACAGCCCCACCAGATCCATCAGCACCAGCTGGGTGGAATAGGCCTTGGTGGTGGCCACGGCGATCTCCGGGCCGGCCCAGGTATAGAGCACGTCGTCCGACTCCCGGGCGATGGTGGAGCCCACCACATTGACGATGGAGAGCACCCGGGCGCCCAGGCGCTTGGCCTCCCGCATGGCGGCCAGACTGGCTGATGACGATGACCAGCGTGTGATCGTCCACCAGCGGGTCGCTGTACCGGAACTCCGAGGCAAGACACACCTCCACCGGCCGGCGCAGCAGACGCTCCCAGTTATACTTGCTCACCATGCCCACATGGTAGGAAGAGCCGCAGGCGATGATGAAGATCCGGGAGATGTCCCGCACCTCCTCCGCCGTCATATGGAAGTCGTCCAGCACCACCCGGCCGTCCCGGAGCCGGGGAGAGACCGTCTTGCGGATGGCCTCAGGCTGCTCCATGATCTCCTTGAACATGAAATGGGGATAGCCGCCCTTTTCTGCCGCGGACACGTCCCAGTCCACCTGGTGATGCTCCTTTTCCACCGGCACCAGCTCGTCGTCAAACACGTCGATGCTGTCCGCCGTCAGCACGGCGATCTCCCCGTCGTCCATATAGGCCACATCCCGGGTGTGCTTGATGATGGCCGTCACGTCGGAGGCAAGATAGTTGCCGTCCTCACCAAAGCCCAGGATCAGAGGGCTGTCCTTCCGGGCGGCAATGAGGGCATTGGGATAGTCGGCACAGATGATGCCCAGGGCGTAGGAGCCCTCGATGCGCCGCAGGCACCGGCCCACGGCCTCCAGCATGCTGTGGCACTCGTTGTAGTGATATTCCAGCAGCTGGGCTACCACCTCAGAGTCCGTGTCGGAGGTGAAGACCACGCCCAGCTTCTGCAGGTGTTCCTTGATCTCCAGATAGTTTTCGATGATGCCGTTGTGCACCAGAGCGATGGCACCGTTCTCGCTGACATGGGGATGGGCGTTGATGTCGTTGGGCTCGCCGTGGGTAGCCCAGCGGGTGTGTCCGATGCCAAGGCAGCCGTCCAGATCGGCGCCGCCGTGGATCATATCGCTGAGCACCTGCAGCCGGCCCTTGCTCTTTTTCACCTGGAGACCATGCTCTTCCGAGCGCACGGCCACACCGGCAGAGTCATAGCCCCGGTATTCCATCCGGGCCAGGCCGTCCAGCAGGATCGGCGCCGCCTTCTCCCGTCCCACATATCCAATAATTCCGCACATAAAATGAGTATCCTCCTGATAAATCGATTACCAAAAGGACAAACGCGCAGTATTTGTCGCTTTTCCCGCGGTCACAGCGTCTTTGTTCTGCGGTCACCCGCATATTTGTGCACTGTGTACGCAGCCGCGGCCACGGAGGGGCACCCGCCGAATCTTCGATACTCCCCTCACCTCGTTATCCTGCGGAGTCCCGCAGGCGCATGGCGCTATGATGGGCTTTTTCCCATGAGCCTCCTTTCTCTTCTGCGCTTCGACTGGTAGCAGTATATGCGAAAATGGCGAAAAGCGCAAGTGTGAATAAATGCCTCTTTCCCGGACACACTTGCCCTATGGAGGAAAAACGCCTATGATCACTGCCTTTGCGCGCACTGTCATTCTATATTTTCTCATCGTGGTGGGCCTGCGGCTG
>CABQCB010000195.1 GCA_902462475.1 uncultured Oscillibacter sp.
CGGCGTAGCCCTTGTGATAGATCTCGTCCACCAATCCGGTAGCAAGGCCGATCTGGTTGCCGTAGGAGCTGTAACCGTTGGCGGCGGCGGTGACGATCTTGCGCTGGGGGAGCTTGCCGGGCAGCGTCTCGGACAAAGGCGTGCGGGGGTCGGCCGCGCCGGTGACCCGCATGGCCTGGTACACATAGCCCCGGCCTGCCAGGGGGTCACGAATGGCGCCGCCGATGCAGGTGGCTGCACCGCCGAAGGGCTCGATCTCCGTGGGGTGGTTGTGGGTCTCATTTTTGAAGAGCAGCAGCCAGGGCTTTTGCTCCCCATCCTCGTCCACGTCGATCTTCACCGTGCAGGCGTTGATCTCCTCGGACTCGTCCAGGTCCGTGAGGGCGCCGGCCTTTTTCAGGTACTTGGCGCCCCGGGTGCCCATGTCCATGAGAGTGATGGGCTTTTCCCCGGCATTCGTGGCTTCCCGGACGGCAAGGTAGCGGTCATAGGCCGCCTTTACGGCGGGGTCGTCAAAGGTCAGATCCGTGAGCACCGTGGAGAAGGTGGTGTGGCGGCAGTGGTCGGACCAGTAGGTATCCAGGATCCGCAGCTCCGTGATGGTGGGGTCCCGGCCCTCTTTGGCAAAGTAGGCCCGGCAGCACTTGAGGTCGTCCACATCCATGGCAAGGCTCAGGGAAGAAATGAGGTCCTCCAGTGTCCGGTCGCCCATGGCCGTAAAGCCCCGCAGCACGTCGGGGGGCTGGGGCTGGGTCACTTCCATGGCCAAAGAGGTGACGGGCTCCAGACTGGCCTCCCGGGCTTCCACGGGGTTGATGACGTAGTGCTTGATCTTTTCCACGTCCTCCGGCGTCAGCTCTCCGGACAGAAGATATACCTTGGCGGTGCGGACGGTGGGCCGCTCGCCCTGGGTCATGAGCTGGATGCAGGCCCGGGCGGAGTCTGCCCGCTGGTCGAACTGGCCGGGCAGGTACTCCACGGCGAAGGCCACGGCGTCCTGGGCGGGCAGGGCGGCGGACACGTCGTCCACCTGGGGCTCGGAGAACACGGTGCGCACGGCCCGGGCAAAGGTCTCCTCGTCCAGGCCCTCCACGTCATAGCGGTTCAAAAGCCGCACCTCGCTCAAGCGGGTGATGCCCAGCAGCGTCTGCAGCTCCTGATAGAGCCCCGCAGCCTCCTGCCGGAGATGGGGCTTTTTTTCAACATACACACGTCGTACCATTTACTGTCCCTCCAGTGCCGCCAGAGCCCGGCGGCCGATATCATGGCGCAGGTATTTTCCCTCAAAGGAGACGGTGTCCGCGGCGGCGTAGGCGTCGGCAAGGGCCTGACGCAACGTGGGTGCCGCGGCGGTGATGCCCAGCACCCGGCCGCCGCTGGTGACCAGGGTATCGCCCTCCAGCTTGTCGCCGGCGTGGTAGCAGGTGACGTTGGCCGGGAACGCGGCGGGGAAGGTGATGGCCTTGCCTTTTTCGTAGTGGGCAGGGTAGCCGCCGGAGGCCAGGATGACGCAGGCGGCGGCGCCGTCGTGCCACTCCACGTCCAACTGGCCCAATGTCTCGTTTTCCACCGCCTGCATGATGGTCAGAAGGTCCGTTTTCAAAAGGGGCAGTACCACCTGGGTCTCCGGGTCGCCGAAGCGGCAGTTGTACTCGATGACCTTGGGGCCGTCGGGGGTGAGCATGAGGCCGAAGTACAGGCACCCCTTGAAGGGGCAGCCCTCGGCGCGCATGGCGGCCAGGGTGGGCAGAAAGATGGTGTCCATGCACACCTGGGCGATGGCCGGGGTGTAGCAGGGGTTGGGGGCCACGGTGCCCATGCCGCCGGTATTGAGGCCGGTGTCGCCGTCCCCGGCACGCTTGTGGTCCATGGAGGAGACCATGGGACGGATGGCGGTGCCGTCGGTGAAGGCCAGAACGCTGACCTCCGGGCCGGTGAGGAACTGCTCGATGACGATCTCGTTGCCGGAGTCGCCGAAAGCCTTGTCCTCCATGATGGTCTTGACGGCGTCGCGGGCCTCGTCCAGGTTCTGGGGGATCAGCACGCCCTTGCCCAGCGCCAGACCGTCGGCCTTGATGACGATGGGGAAAGAGGCGCCCTCCAGATAGGCCATGGCCTCCTTGGGGTCATGGAACACCTGGTAGTCGGCAGTGGGGATGCCGTACTTTTTCATGAGGTTTTTGGAAAAGACCTTGCTGGACTCGATGCGGGCGGCCTTGGCGTCCGGGCCGAAGCAGGGGATGCCCGCCTCGTGGAGCCGGTCCACGCAGCCCAGGGCCAGAGGATCGTCCGGGGCCACCACGGCGAAGTCCACCCGGTGGCTTACGGCGAAGTCCACAATGGCGCTGATATCCTTGGCCCCGATCTGGGGCACGCACACGGCGTCGGCGGCGATGCCGCCGTTGCCGGGCAGGGCGTAGATGGTCTCCACCTCCGGGTTCTCCCGGAGCTTTTTGATGATGGCGTGCTCGCGGCCACCGCCGCCCACGACCAGAAGTTTCATAGTTCACTCCTCCTGCTATCCTGCTCACCGGCCCCAGGCGAGGCCGGAGAAGATGCTGCTGAAAAGATTTGCTGGAGGCAAATCTTTTCAGCGATCATTTTCGCCGCGGTGCGCTCCGGGGGCAATTCCCAACCCGGGCACTGGCGATCCGCAGCTTGCGACGCATCCCCGTCTCCCTCCGACGCAAACCAGCGAAGCGTTTGCGGAGGAAAACGAGGAGCAGCGGAGGGAACCAGTGCTCGGGCATTGCACGGGCACTGGCGATCCGCAGCTTGCGACGAGTCAGTGGTGGAACAGCCGCATGCCGGTAAAGCACATGGTCATGTTGTACTTATCGGCCGTTTCGATGACGTGGTCGTCCCGGATGGAGCCGCCGGGCTCGGCGATGTACTGCACGCCGGACTTGCGGGCCCGCTCCACGTTGTCGCCGAAGGGGAAGAAGGCGTCGGAGCCCACGGTCACGCCAGTCTGGGTGGCGATCCATTCCTTTTTCTCCTGGGCCGTCAGCACCTCGGGCTTGACGGTGAAGGTCTGCTGCCACACGCCGTCAGCCAGGATGTCCTCATATTCGTCGGAGGTGTAGATATCGATGGCGTTGTCCCGGTCGGGGCGGCGGATGCCCTCCACGAACTGAAGGCCCAGTACCTTGGGATGCTGTCTGAGGTACCAGTTGTCGGCCTTGTTGCCGGCCAGGCGCGTGCAGTGGATGCGGCTTTGCTGACCGGCGCCCACGCCGATGGCCTGGCCGTTTTTCACGTAGCACACGGAGTTGGACTGGGTGTATTTGAGGGTGATGAGGGCGACGATCATGTCGATCTTGGCCTCACGGGGCAGGTCGTGGTTTTTCGTGACGATGTTGCCCAGCAGGTCCTCGTCGATCTTGAAGTTGTTGCGGCCCTGCTGGAAGGTGACGCCGAACACGTCCTTGTACTCCTGCTCGGCAGGCACATAGTCCGGGTCGATTTGAACCACGTTGTAGTTGCCCTTTTTCTTGGTTTTCAGGATCTCCAGGGCCTCATCGGTGTAGCCGGGGGCGATGACGCCGTCGGAGACCTCATACTTGAGATACCGGGCGGTGGCGGCGTCGCATACATCGGAGAGGGCCGCCCAGTCGCCGTAGGAGCAAAGCCGGTCGGCGCCACGGGCACGGATGTAGGCGCAGGCGATGGGGGAGAGCTCCGCCGTCTCATCCACAAAATAGATTTTCTTGTCCACGTCGGTCAGGGGCAGGCCCACGGCGGCGCCGGCGGGGGAGACGTGCTTGAAGCTGGCGGC
>CABQCB010000196.1 GCA_902462475.1 uncultured Oscillibacter sp.
CGCAGCCCCGCAAAGGCCACACAGCAGCTGTCGATGGCGCTGTCGGCGGCGGGAGAGAGCTCATCGTGGACCACGCCGCTGTTGAACAGCAGCAGGTCGCCGCTTTGCACGTCATAGGTCTGCTCCCCGATGAGGAAGCGGCCGTTGCCGCTGCGGATGAGCATGGCCTCCGTAAAATCCGGATGGGCGTGCAGCAGACGGGGACGGGCCTGGTCGAAGGGCGTGCGGCGGCTGATATAGAGCAGCCTGGGCATATTTTCCGGTGTAAACACCGGCTGGAAATCCCGCTTGACGAAGCACTGTACTTGCAGATCGGGCATGGAGACGACTCCTTTTCAGTGAGAATAAACGGCCACCGCAAGATTTTATAAAAAACGGGAGAACGCAGCGGGACCGGAATGGGCAGAGACACGGCGCTTGGGAGCAAAAAGAATGGAGAATGTTATTTTACACAAAAAATCTATACATTTTTTGACGAAATGAGCAGGTAAACGGTTTTTTGTAAGTTGGCAAGAAGTTCAATGTCTTTGCGCCGGGACTGTGGTATCATACAGACAACATCAAGGAAGAAGGAGGTGCCCGATATGCTGTACGCGATTGTTTCTCTGGTCGTACTGGGTGGCGCCATGGCTGTCAGCAGATAACCAATCTGTTGCCAGCCTAAAAAGCTGAATGATTCAAGGAGGCTCTCCGTGGAGAGCCTCCTTTTTATTTTTACCGGGCGGCCAGGCGCAAAATGGCCTCCATCTCGTCGGGGCCGATCTTCACGAAGCCGCCGAAGGGGAAACCGTTCGGCTTTTCGGCACGATGGGCCACCATGGCGGGGATGTCCTTGGGATCAGCGCCGATCTCGGCAAAGGTGGTGGGCATGCCCAAAGAGCGGAAGAAGGCCCGCAGACGCGCCACACCCTCCCGGGCGGTGCGCTCGGGGCAGGCAAAGTCCATCTCGCAGCCAAACACCCGCTGGGCAAACTGGGCAAAGCGCATGGGGTTATGGGGCAGGACGTACTCCATCCATGCGGGCATCACCACCGCAAGGCCGGCGCCATGGGCGCAGTCGTAGAAGGCGGAGAGCTCATGCTCCATCTGATGGCTGGCCCAGTCCTGGTCCCGGCCCACGCCGCAGGAGTTGTTGTGGGCCAGCATGCCCGTCCACATGAGGTCCGCCCGGGCGGCGTAATCGTCCGGGTTGGCGATGGCCCGGGGCGCGGCGTCCACCACAGTGCGCATAAGGGCCTCGCACAGGCGGTCCGTCAGGGCCACGTCGGCGGTGTTGGTGAAGTAGCGCTCACAGATGTGGGCCAGCATGTCCACGGCGCCGCTGGCGGTCTGGTAGGCAGGCAGAGAGCAGGTGTAGCGGGGGTTGAGGATGGAGAACTTGGGGCGGATGGCGTCGCTCTTGGGGCAGCCCCACTTCAGGTTGCCTGCCTCCTGGGTGATGACGCAGCTGTCGCTGCCCTCGCTGCCGGCGGCAGAGATGGTCAGCACCGTGCCTACGGGGAGCGTGGTGGTGATGGGCGCCTTGCCGGTGAAAAAGTCCCAGAAGTCCCCGTCGTAGCCCACGCCCATGCCGATGGCCTTGGCGGTGTCGATGACGCTGCCGCCGCCCAGAGCCAGCAGGAAGTCCACGCCCTCCTTCCGGCAAAGGTCGATGCCCTCGTAGACCTTGCCGCTGCGGGGGTTGGCCTGGATGCCGGACAGCTCCGCATAGGGAAGCCCCGCCTGATTAAGGGAGGCAGTGACGGCGTCATAGGCACCGTTTTTCTTTACGGAGCCGCCGCCGTAGACCAGCAGCACCTTCGTGCCGCCGAAGCGGCGCACCAGCGCGCCGGTGTTCTTCTCCTCCCCGTCGCCAAAGGCAAAGAGGGTGGGAGCGTAAAAGGTAAAGTTATTCATGGATGTACTTCCTTTCCTAAAATGATCACAGCAAAAAAACTCAATAGCCCAGCTTGCGGTCCACCAGGTGGGCAAGAGGCTCGCCCGCGGCATAGCGGGCCAAATCCTCGCAGAACATGTCCACTGCCTTGTCGCAGGTGTAGCCCAGGGACATGTTGCCGGCCACATGGGGCGTGAGCACCAGGTTTTTGGCGCTCCACAGGGGGTGGTCCTCCGGCAGTGGCTCCATCACGTCCAGAGCGGCGCCGGCGATGCGCTCGGTGTTGAGCGCTTCCACCAGGGCGTCCTGATCGATGGCGGTGCCGCGTCCCACGTTGATGACCAGGGCGTCCCGGGGCAGCAGGGCAATGCGCGCGGCGGAGAGGATGCCCACGGTCTCCGGCGTGGAGGGCAGGGACATGACCAGCACATGAGCGTCAGGCAGCACCGTGTCCAGCTCGGAGATGGGGACCACCCGGTCATAGGCCTCGTCCGGGCAGCGGCCGGAGCGGTTCACGCCGGTGATGGAGGCGGCGCCCAAGCTCTTGAGCTTGCGGGCAAAGGTGGTGCCGATGTCGCCCGTGCCCAGCAGGGTGAAGTGGCTGCCGCGAATGGAGCGCACGGAAAGCTGGTTGGACCAGCCCCGGTGCTGCATGACCTGAATGTAAGTGGGCATCCGCCGCATGAGCATGAGGGTCACCATGATCAGGTGCTCGGAAATAGTGACGCCGTAAGCCCCGGCAGAGTTGGTGAGCAGGCAGCTGGGGTTGGCGAAGATACCGTCATCCTTGCAGTAGGGGTCCGCGCCGGCAAAGGAGCAGCAGTACCACTGCAGCGAGGCGGGCGCGGCGCGCAGCAGGTCGGGAGAGTGGGCGAAGAGCACCTCGCAGCTTTGCACGCAGGCCCGGGCCTCGTCAAACTGATCCAGGGCGAAAAAGTGGGGCGTGAAGCCGGCGGCCTGGGCGGCAGCGCGGATGGTTTGCTTGTGGGCATCCGTCAGAAATTCCAGATAGATGCAGATGTCACGGGACATAGGAAGCCTCCTTATATAAATATAGAATCTTGTCGCTTCTACGGAGCTTATTCCCCGTCTGTGTTCCGGGGGACGGCCTCATGGGCGCAGACCTGCTCTGCCGCGCGCATGCCGTCCGCCGCGGCGGAGAGGATGCCTCCGGCGTATCCGGCGCCTTCCCCGCAGGGATACAGACCCCGCAGGGCAGACTGGTACGTCTCGTCCCGGGGAATGCGGACGGGGGAGGAGGAGCGGCTTTCCACGGCGGTGAGCACCGCGTCGGGATCGTCGTAGCCCCGGAGCTTGCGGCCCAGCACCGGCAGGGCCTGGGCCAGGGTGTCCGCCACGAAGGAGGGCAGGCACCGGTGCAGATCCGTCCAGGTGACGCCGGGGCGGTAGCTGGGCTGCACCCGGCCGGGCCCCTTGGAGGGACGGCGGGCCAGGAAGTCCTCCACCCGCTGGGCCGGCGCGTGGAAATCACCGCCGCCCAGAGCGAAGGCATCCTCCTCCAGCTTTCGCTGGAACGCCACGCCGGCCAGGGGATCGTCCCCGCCGAAGTCCTCCGGCGTGACGTTGACCAGAAAGCCGCCGTTGATGTTCTCCCCGTCCCGGGCGCGGCAGCTCATGCCGTTGGTCACCAGCCGCCCCTCCTCCGAGGCGGCGGCCACCACCTGCCCGCCGGGACAGACGCAGAAGGTGAAGGCGCTGCGGCCCGTGGGCAGATGGCAGGCCAGCTTGTAGTCCGCCGCGGGCAGCCGCTCCCACGCCGGGCCAAACTGGGCCTCCGACAGGGCGGCCTGCGCATGCTCAATGCGTACCCCGATGGCGAAGGGCTTGGGGGCCATGGGTACTCCGGTATCCAG
>CABQCB010000197.1 GCA_902462475.1 uncultured Oscillibacter sp.
AATGCCCGCCCCCGCTTTCTTGCCGCGCCGCGGCCATTTTCCGCACAGGAGGCACTATGTTTACCGGATTTACCGACGAGACCGTGGATTTCATGTGGGGCATCCGCTTCAACAACGAGCGCACCTGGTTTGAAGCCCACAAGCAGACCTATCTCACCCAATTCTACCAGCCCATGTGTGCGCTGGCCGACGAGCTGTACGACTTCCTGGCTGAACAGCGGCCGGAGGCGGGCCTTATCCGCAAGGTGACCCGCATCTACCGGGACGCCCGGCGGCTCCACGGCCGGGGGCCCTACAAAGATCACCTGTGGCTCTGCGTGGAGCAGCCCGCCGAGCAGTGGACCGCCCGGCCCACCTTCTGGTTCGAGCTGACCCCCGACGGCTGGAGCTACGGCCTGGGGTACTACATGGCCCGGCCCCTGACCATGGCCAAGCTCCGCGCCCGCATGGACCGTGACCCAAAGCCCATGGAACGGCTGACCCGTGACTTGGAGCGCCAGACGGAGTTTTCCCTGGAAGCGGAAAACTATAAGCGCCCCCGCTCCGCCCCGTCCCGCCCGGCACTGGCCCCCTGGTATCAGGCCAAGTCCTTTGCCATCACCCACCAGGACAAGCTCACGGACGAGCTGTTCTGCCGGGACATCGTGGCCCATCTCCAGCAGGGCTTTTCCTTCCTGCTGCCCTATTACGACTACTTCGTCACCCTGGACGGCGATCCCGATCCCAGGGAGCTGTAAGCGGATATCCGCCATCAATTTTACAAAGGAGCGACTATCATGAAAGCATGTCCCGACCGTTCTTCCGCCCTGGCGCTGCTGAAAAAATACAACGCCGAGCCCTTCCACATCCAGCACGCCCTGACGGTGGAGGGCGTCATGCGCTGGTACGCTGCGGAGCTGGGGTACGCCGACGAGGCGGACTTCTGGGCCACCGTGGGCCTGCTCCACGACGTGGACTTTGAAAAGTGGCCGGAGGAGCACTGCAAAAAGGCGCCGGAGCTTCTCTCTGAGATCGGATGCAGCGACGAGTTCATCCACGCGGTGTGCAGCCACGGCTACGGCCTTTGCTCCGACGTGGAGCCCACCGCCGAAATGGAAAAGGTGCTCTTCGCCGCCGACGAGCTGACGGGCCTCATCGGCGCCGCCGCCCGCATGCGGCCCAGCAAGAGCTGCCAGGATATGGAGCTGAGCTCCCTCAAGAAGAAATTCAAGGACAAGAAGTTCGCCGCCGGCTGCTCCCGGGACGTGATCCGTGAGGGCGCCGAGCGCCTGGGCTGGACGCTGGACGAGCTGCTGGAGAAAACCATCCTGGCCATGCGCTCTTGTGAGGACTCCGTGAACGAGGCCATGGCGGCCCTGTGAGCGCACCGACCATTCCGGAGACCGGCGAGTCCGGCAGCCTGCCTCCCTATGCGCTCATCCGCTCCGACCGGAAAACCCTGGCTCTTCAGGTGACCCGGGACGGACGGGTGGTGGTGCGGGCCCCGCAGCGGATGGCCGAATCCGCGATCCGCCGGTTTCTTCGGGAAAAGTCCGGCTGGATCGCCCGGCAGCTGGAGCGCCAGCGGCAGCATCCGCCCCGGCCGGAGCCCACGGCCGAGGAGCTGGCCGCCCTGAAAGCCCGGGCCGCGGAGCAGATCGTGCCCCTGGTGGAGCACTGGAGCCGCCGCACCGGGCTGGTGCCCACCGGCGTGAAGATCACCGCCGCCCGCACCCGCTACGGAAGCTGCAGCGGCAAAAACAGTCTCTGCTTTTCCTGCTTCCTGGCGGATTATCCCCCCCAGGCGGTGGAGGCGGTGGTGGTGCATGAACTCTGCCACATCAAGGAAAAAAACCACGGTCCCCGGTTCTACGCCCTGCTGGAGGGGTTCCTGCCCGACTACCGGGCCCGCCGGGCCTTGCTGCCGTAAAAAAACGCGCCATGGAAACGCTTGTTTCCATGGCGCGTTTTGCTGTTTATGCCAGGATGGACGCCGCTGCCAGCAGCACGATAAGTCCCAGGAAGTTGGCTCCCAGGAACACCGCCAGATACCGCCCCCGCCGGGCGTAGGGCCACTTGAAGTAGTATTTCAACGTGATGAGGCTGGCAAGAGACGCCACCGGCGTGCCCAGTCCGCCGATGTTGGTGCCCCTCAGAAGCCCCGCTCCGTCCTCCGTAAAGGCAGAGAGCAGCACCGCCGCGGGCACATTGCTGATCACCTGGCTGGCGAGGGCCGCCGTGCCCATGGTGCTGCGCCGGAGCAGCGATTCCAGCACAGTGCGCACCGCGTCCATCCGCCCCAGATTGCCGGACACCACGAAAAAGCACACGAAAGTGGCCAGCAGGGCAATATCCAGCTTGCGCAGCAGCTTGGGCTCCACCACCGCCAGGGCCGCCAGCACGCCCACGGTCAAAAGGCCGTAGGGCAGCAGACGGAACACCGTCAGAAGGCACAGGGCGAACAGCACCCCATACGTGGTGAGCTTCCTGGGATTTTGCAGCCGGCGGGGCTCCAGGTGAGGCCGGGCCAGGTCCCGGGGAAGCACGAATGCCGCCGCGGCCGTCAGTCCCAGAAAGCTCAGGGCCGTCAGCGGCAGCATCACGGAGAAGAAGGCTCCGGCGGTCATGTCATAGGCGGCGTAAAGATAGAGGTTCTGCGGGTTGCCCACGGGCGTTGCCATGCTGCCAAGGTTGGCCGCCATGGTCTGCAGCACCAGCACGCCCACGGCCCGGTTCTCACAGCCCAGTTCCTCCAATACCAGCAGCGTGAAGGGCACAAAGGTGATGAGGGCCACATCGTTGGTGACCGCCATGGAGGTGAAAAAGGGCAGCAGCACCAGTGCTATCCCCAGTCCCCGCCCGCCGAAGCGGCTCAAAAGCCGCTGGGAGAGCACCTCGAACACACCGCAGGACTGGAAACCCGCCACCACCGCCATCAGGCACAGCAGCAAGCACAGCACTCTTACATCGATATATCCAAGATACGCCTCATCCGGCGGTACCAGGAACATAGTAATGACGGCGCACAGCGCCGCCACGCACAAAACCGTCTCACTCTTGAAAAATTCCCAGGCTCTTTTTCCCATGATCTCTCTCCTGCCGTCCGTAAAGTCCGCCTAACAACATAGCACACCCCCCGCCGGTTTGCAACATTTTTCCAAAAAAAGACCGGCTCATAAGAGCCGGTCTTTTTCCTGTATGCTTTAGTCCATGGGGGCGCCGCACTGGGGGCAGAACTTACTGTCAGACTCCGCGCCGCAGATGGGGCACTTCTTGCCCTGAACAGGCGCCTCCTCGCAGGCGGCCTCGTCCTTGGCGGGCTTGCTGGCCTCCAGCTCGGCGATCTTGGCCTTGCTGGCGTTCACCGCCTCCACCAGCTGGCGCACAGCGTCGGGGATCTCGCCCTCGTACTCGCTGACGAACCACTCGCCGATGGTGCGGTAATTCTTGTCGATCTCCTTCTGCTCGCCGGCGATGGCAACGCTGATCTTGGTCAGCTCCGCGGCGTCCTTGGCCTTGTCGGCGGCCAGATAAGCAACGTCCTTCGCCTTCTTGGTAAACTCATCGAAAAATGCCATACTAAAACTCCCTTCCGTAAATACCATCCATGTTTGATTGGGAATCTGCCTGCTTTGTGGTCAGTATACCCCAGATGCGCGGGAAACGCAACAAAATTCCCGGAAGTTTACAGTTCGTTTTCAATCCACTTCCGGGACCGGTCCACCGCCCGGCGCCAGCGGGCGTAGTCCGCGGCGCAGGCCGCCC
>CABQCB010000198.1 GCA_902462475.1 uncultured Oscillibacter sp.
TTTTTGCTTTAATAGAATTTCCGGATGTACTCCTCCACATCCGCCCGGGTGCCCATGTAGGGGCCCGGGGTCTCCATCTTCAAAGAGACCAGCGCCGTGGCCGTACGCAGAGCCGTGGGGATGTCCGCGGTCAGGCGCTCTGTGATGTAGCAGGCGAACGTGGTGTCGCCCCGTCCGGTGCGGCCGGAGAGGTCCCGGGCCTTGATGGGGCAGGTGTAGATCTCCTTGCCGTCATAGACCAGCACCTCGGAGTTGTGGGTGATGAGCACCTCCTTGGCGCCCCAGTCATAGAGCATCTGGGCCGCCTGGGCACGGTCATCCGTGCCGGTGAGGATCTCCGCCTCCGCCGCGTCGGTCTTCAAAAAGCGGATGTAAGGCAGCATCTCCCGCTTTTTCGCCCAGTCATGGTACACCATACCGCCGTTTTCCACACACCGCAGCATGGTCTGCACATCGATGGCCACCATGGCGTGCCGGGCGGCAAAGGGGATCATCTCGTCAGGGATATCGCCCGCCGCCAGACCCGCCAGATGCCAGATGGCCGCGTCGATGGCGGGCACCTCCTCGGGGCGGTAGGGGGTGATCATGCTGTCCACCGTGGAGGTGCGCCGCTCCCGGTCCGCCGTGTGGTAGACGTTCTTGGTCACAAAGGAGGTATCGCTGTGGAGGGGATAGACGGTGATGTTGGGAGCCGCGGCGAAAGCCGCCTTCAGATCCACCTGCCGGGTGTCCGCCTTGGGCAGCACCGCGATCTTGTGGCCCATGTTGGCCGCCGCAAAGCCGGAATAGTACACCGCGCCGCCGATGGCCTGCACTACGGTGCCGTCATAATCCACATTCGTATCCTGGGCGATCTCGCCGATGATGAGGGAATCATACTGGCTCATGATTATTCTCCTCTCCGCATGGCCTCGTCGGCCTCCACAAACGACTGGAACTCCGGGCTCCACAGGTGGAAGCGGCCGGACTCGATCATGGCCTTATAGGCATAGGAATCGTGCACCCGCTCGTCCAGCAGCACGCCCGCACGGGCCTCGTCACCGTCCCGGTGGGTATCGGAGCCGGCCAGACGGTAATACTCCGGATGCCGCCGGCACAGGGCCAGCGCCATGTCATTGTGGTTATCGTGGCGGGGGTTGCCGTTGATGATCTCCGCGCCGTGGACCGCCGTCTCCTGCACGGGGGCGCTCCCCTCCCGGAAAGGATGGGCATGGATGATGAGCACCTGGTCGTGGAACTTGTCATAGAACTCCTGGGCGCTCATGCAGCACATGTAGGGATTGGAACGGAGCCACTGCTCGTCAATGCCGTAGACCAGATAGTCGTTGTCGTTTTCCGGGAAGCGCAGCTCCGCCCCCAAGATCACGTCCAGCCCCACCTGATCGCCCCGGGCCTTGGAGGCGTGATAGCCGGAAAGATAGTGGTCCATCACATGGTCCCAGTTGTGATCCACGTCGATCCGGGACAGGTACTCCGGGTGCAGGTGGTCCGTCACCACCAGGCCGGAAAAGCCGTTGCGCACATACCGATCCACCACATCCGCGGCGTTCAGGTGTCCGCACTTGCTGGTCTCCGCCGTATGGGTATGGGGATCATAGAGGTAACCGTTCATTGTTGTTCCGCTCCCTTCAAAATCGTTGGCGTCCGATTTTCACCGGGCGTTCCATCCTGCGTCTTTCCTGCCCGCTCAGATCTTTTGGCAGGAACCGCGCTTGACCAGGCTGGGCATCAGGATCTGGTGCACATAGCCCTGGGTGCCGTTTTCAATCTTGTCCCGCAGCATATCCACCGCCTGCACCGCCATCTCCCGTTTGGGCTGTTCGATGGTGGTCAGCTCGATGCGGGGCAGCGCCGTGGAGGGGATGTTGTCAAAGCCGATGAGGCTCAGCTGGCGGGGGATGTCGATGTGCATCTCGTCCGCGGCCTTCAAAATGCCCAGGGCATTGGAGTCCGTGGAGGCAAAAATGGCCGTGTAGGTGATGGGCTTGGAGAAAAGCTCCCTGGCCAGCTGATATCCGTTGGCGATGGAGGAGCGGGGAAACTCACTGTTGAAGTACTGCTCCCGCAGCCCCAGCTCCCGGCACGCCTTCATGTATCCCTCCGCCCGCAGCTGGTGGGTGGTGGAATGGCGGCGGCCGAAATAGAGGATCTCCCGGTGACCCAGTTCATAGAGATATCTCGTTCCGATGTAGGTGCCGTGGCTGTTGTCCGCGGCCACATAGCTCTGGGGCTGGTCCCGCAGGTTCTCCGAGAGGAATACCGTGGGGACCTGGTCCGTGAACGCGCGGATATTTTCATAGGTATCCGGGCTCTGGGGCACGATGAGGATCCCGTCCACCTGGCGGCCCAGCAGCAGCTTCACCACGGTCTTCTCCTGCTTGAGATCCGGCCCGGAGTTGCACAGCATGATATTATATCCGTGGGCGCGGGCGCTCATCTCGGCGTAATAGGCCAGCTCCGACATAAACTGGTTATCGATGGAGGGCACCACCAGGCCGATCAGGTCCGTCTTTTTCATGACCATGGAGCGGGCCACATAATTGGTGGTGTAGCCCATCTCGTCGCACAGCTTGATGATCCGCTCCCGGGTGTCACTGCCGATCTGCGGACTGCCGGAAAGCGCCCGGGACACCGTGGCATAGGATACGCCTGCCGCCTTCGCCACATCCTTCAATGTTACACTTTTCATAGTAGACCATCCTTTTGGCCGACAAAAAATCGCAAACGTTTCCGTTTATTTTTCCCCGGAAGATCCTGCTTCTTCCGAAAGATACTGTCTAAAAGAAGAATATCCGATTTTTACTGGAATGTCAATACGTATCTCCCTTTTCCGCCTCATTAGTCAGAAAAGCAAAAAACCGCCTCCGTCTTTGGCGTTTGGTATATTGACAATTCTCCTGACAGTATTTTAGAATAAAACTGCGAAAAACTTGCAAACGTTTGCACTCGTTTGCCAGCCAGCCGGCGCCGCACCGTCCTTTCCTCCGCAGCACCTGCCGGCCGTCCCACCACAGTATGGATAAGGAGGCACTTTCCATGGAAAAAGCAACTACGTTCAAGGCTGTCTTTTTTGATCTGGGCGGCACATTGCGCATCGCACTTTTAGAGGAGCCCTACATGCGCCACGCCCGCCGCAAGCTGGCAGAGATCGCCGGCACGGAATTGCCCTATGAGGAGTTCTATCAGCTGGTGGAGGAGCGCTATGCCCCCTACCGGGACTGGGCCCTGGGCGAAAACAAGGAGTCCGGCGATGAGGAGCTGTGGTGCAAGTGGCTGCTGCCGGACTACGACCAGGCGCGCATCCGCCAGGTATGCCACGAGCTGAGCTTCCAGTACCGCCAGAGCAAGGGCCGCCGGGTGGTGGTGGACGGCGGTGCGGAAGTCATCCGCACGCTGCACCAGCGGGGCTACAAGCTGGGCATCATCTCCAACCTGATCGGCGAGAACGAGGTGCCCGACTGGCTGGAAGAGGATGGCCTGGACCAGTATTTCGACTGCGTGGTCCTCTCCTCCGTGTGCCACCTGCGCAAGCCCTGCGGCGAGATCTACGACCTGGCCTGCCGCCAGCTTGGCGTCACAGCGGCGGAGTGCGTGTCCGTGGCGGACAACATCAAGCGGGACATTCCCGGTGCCAAGGCCGCCGGCATCGGCTGCAACATCATCTTCGACTCTCCGGAAAAGAAGCACCCCATCCGCTACACGGAGGAAAACCGGCCCGACGCCGTCATCGAGGAC
>CABQCB010000199.1 GCA_902462475.1 uncultured Oscillibacter sp.
CCATATTGGGAATTATTGCTACTGTAAATGGTCGTACCGCCGTAACAGGTGGAAGCGGGACTTCTGGACGAGGTGGACTGGCTTTTGTCCCAGGACCTGCCTCCGGATGCCACGGCCCTCCAGGCCATCGGCTACAAGGAGTTCGCCGCCGTGCGCACCGGCGGGGCCACCGTGGCCCAGGCGGTGGAGGAAGTGAAGCTCCGGTCCCGGCAGTACGCCAAGCGGCAGCTGACGTGGCTCAGGCGCAACCGCGACATTCACTGGATCCTGTGGGAAAAAGAGCGGGATTTTGCCCGCGCTTTGCAGATTTCGACCAAAATCCTCTCGGACGCCGGGGTATGCTAGCCTCAGGCGGACGAGCTGTGGTATCGTCCGGCCAAGAAAGAACGAAGGAGCGGACATACCATGGGAACAAAAGCCAATTTGCAGGAGCTGTTTTTGCTGCGGGCCAGGCAGGAACGACTGCCGGTGACGCTGTTTTTGATGAACGGCTTCCAGATGCGGGGGGTCATCACGGGCTACGACGCCTTTGTGGTGGTGCTGGACTCCGACGGCCGCCAGCAGATCATCTACAAGCACGCCATCTCCACCATCGCGCCGGGCCGGCCGGTGGACCTGGGGGAGACGGCGGGATAACCGGGCGCCGGAGGTGGCGCCGTAAGGAGAGCCATGAAAGAAAGCGCACTTGGAACAAAATTATTGATGCTGGCGGTGACGGTCTGCGTATTGAGCTACTTCGCCGTCCAGGGACTGGAGTACTTATCCGATCCTCTCACCACCACGCTGGCCTACGAATACCAGGTGGAGGAGACGGTGGACCTGACGGGGTATGTGGTGCGGCAGGAGACGGTGCTGCCGGACGAGGCCAGCGGCCTTTTGCAGCTGCAGCGTGCCGAGGGCGAGCGGGTCAGCGCCGGGGGCACGGTGGCCCTGGTGTACGCCGACCAGGCGTCACTGGACCGGCAAAAGGAGATCGAGGAGCTGACAGCCCGGCTGGAGCAGCTGCAATTTGCCCAGGAGGCGGCGCTGTCGTCGGACGTGACCGTGAAGCTGGACGCCCAGATCCTCCAGAGCCTGCTGGACTACCGCGCCAGCATCACCGCCAACCGGCTGGACAAAGCGGAGGAGTATGAGACGAACCTTCGGTCCCTGGTGCTCAAACGGGACTATACCTACACGGGCACGGAGGACCTGAGCGGACAGATCAGCGACCTGCAGACCCAGATCAAGTCCCTGCGGGCCCAGGCGGCCTCCTCCGTGCGGCGGATCACGGCGCCCTTTTCCGGCATCTACTCCGCCGTGGTGGACGGATACGAGACCGTGCTCACACCGGAGGGACTGGAGACGCTGACGCCCTCGGCTCTCAGCGCCATAAAGCCCGACGAGGCCGCCGCGTCCAACCAGGTGGGCAAGCTCATTGAAGGAGACGCGTGGTACTATGCGGCCACGGTGAGCACGGAGCAGGCGGCGGAGCTGGAAGAGGCCGGCACGCTGACGCTGCGCTTTTCCAAGGGCGTGGAGCGGGACCTGGAGGTAACGGTGTACGCCGTGGGGCCGGAGGAAAACGGCAAGGCCGTGGTGGTGTTCAAGGGCACGAAGAACCTGCCGCAGCTGACGCTGCTGCGTGAGCAGAGCGCCCAGATCATCCGCGAGACCGCCTCCGGCATCCGCATTCCCCAGGAGGCCCTGCGGGCCGCCAACATCACCGTGGACGAGGAGGGCAACCGCACCGAGCAGGAGGCCCTGGGCGTGTACTGCGTGGTGGGCATGGAGGCCCGGTTCAAGCCGGTGGAGGTGGTGTACCGGGGCGAGAGCTTCGTGCTGGTGCGCTCCACGGCGGAGTCCAACCAGGAAAAGCTCCGGCTGCGTCCGGGGGATGAGGTCATCATCAGCGCAAACGATCTCTACGACGGAAAAGTCGTTGGAAATAACTAAAATTTTAGAAAGAAGTTGGAAAGTATGTCCATTGCCGAAAATATCGCACAGGTGCGCGCGCATATGGCCGAGGCCTGCCGCCAGGCGGGCCGCGCGCCGGAGGAAGTGACGCTGGTGGGCGCCAGCAAGATGAACGACGCCCAGGCCTGCCGGGAAGCCATCGCCGCCGGGATCGACGCCCTGGGGGAGAACCGGGTCCAGGAGATGACCGCCAAGCTCTCGGAAAACGCCTACGACGGCGCGCCGCTGCACTTTATCGGCCACCTGCAGCGCAACAAGGTCAAGCAGGGGGTGGGCAAGGTGGCCCGCATCCAGTCCGTTGGCTCCATCGAGCTGCTGGACGAGATCGAAAAGGTGGCCGCCGCCCGGGATCTGGTGCAGGACATTTTGCTGGAGGTGAACATCGGCGGCGAGGAGGCCAAAAGCGGCTTTGCGCCCGGGGATGTGTTCGCCGCGGCGGAGCACGCCCTGGCATGCCCCCACGTGCGGGTGCAGGGCCTCATGACCATTCCCCCCGCCGACGCCGACCGGGAGACGAATATGCGGTATTTTCAGGAAGTACGGGCGCTTTATGTTGACATCAATGCAAAATTGTTCCATAATGAGCTAAAGTGCCTCTCCATGGGCATGAGCGCCGACTATGCCGACGCCATCGCCTGCGGCGCCACCATGGTGCGGGTGGGCACCGCCATTTTCGGCAAGCGCAATTACAACATCTGAACACTCCCACAGGAGGTTTTGCCATGAGCATCATTGATGAATTGAAAAAATGGACCCATCCCTACGAGGATGAGGACGAGGAGTTCGACGAGTTCGAGGACATGCCCCGCCGGGAAACGGCCTTTGAAGACCGCAAGGCCAAGGCTGAGGAGCGGCGCAACAAGGTGGTCAACATCCACGCCACCACCCAGCTCAAGGTGGTGCTGGTCAAGCCCGAGCGGTTTGAAAACGCCTCGGAGATCGCGGACCATCTCAAGGATAAGCGCACGGTGGTGCTGAACCTGGAGTCCACCAACAAGGACATCGCCCGGCGGCTGATCGACTTCCTCTCCGGTGTTGCCTATGCCGGCGAGGGCAAGATCAAGAAGGTGGCCGCCAATACCTACATCATCACGCCCTACCATGTGGATATCGAGGGCGATCTGATCGACGAGCTGGAAAACAACGGCCTTTATTTCTAAAAAGAAGAGAACGGGGGATTTTGGGCTATGCTGACACCGCAGGAAGTTTCCACCCATGCTTTTACCAAGGCGGTCATGGGCGGGTATAATATGGCCATGGTGGACGAGTTTCTGGACGAGCTCACCGACGATTACACCGCATTGTACAAGGAAAACGCCGCCCTCAAGGCGAAGATGAAGGTGCTGGTGGAGAAGGTGGAGGACTACCGGGCTACGGAGGACTCCATGCGCGCCACGCTGCTCACCGCCCAGAAGATGGCCGATTCCATCGTGCGGGAGGCGGAGGCCAAGCGGGACGAGCTTCTGGCCCAGGCGGAGGCCCAGGCCCAGGAGAAAATCGCCAGCCTGCGCCGTCAGCTGGCCGAGGCGGAGGACCGCCTGCGTCAGGGACAGCAGCAGCTGAGCAAGTTCATTGAGGACAGCCGCGCCGTGTGCGCCAAAGAGCTGGCCTTTTTGGAGCAGCTCCCCCAGCTGCCGCCGGAGCAGGCCGTGTCTGCCGAGCAGGTGCGGGACGAGGCCCGGGAGATCGGCGAGACGGTGATGGCCGCCTTTGCCGCCCAGC
>CABQCB010000200.1 GCA_902462475.1 uncultured Oscillibacter sp.
AGGCGGCCCGGTGGGCGGCGGGGCCTTTGAGGGTACGGGTGTCCATAAAATAGAGGGACTGCCAGGTGAGCCCGCCCACATGGACCCGGCAGCCGTTTTGGGCCAGGTAGTCCCGCAGACCCCAGTTGCCAAGGCCGCAGTTTTTCGTGTAGAGCTCTCCCGCCACGGCCACGTCCTGCACCGGGCGGTCCACCGTCTCCAGGCGGCGGAAGGAGTCCGTGATCTCCTCGCAGCGGCGGAGGATCTCCCGCCGGGAGGGCACATGGGCCATCTGTGCTCCCAGCTCGTCCATCCATTCGCTCCAGAGGGCCAGGGCGGTGCCGGGACGCGCTTCCAGGGGGCGGGTCTGGTCCCGGGCAATGGCCAGGGCGTCTCCCCACACGGCGGCGGCCAGAGCCTTGCCCACCATGGCCGGATGCAGCATCAGCCGGTCCGGGCGGTCGATGCCCCGGATGTTCAGGGAGACCAGGGCCGTTGCCTGGTATCCCGCCCGGTCCAGGGCCCGGCGCAGCAGCCGGATGAGACACGAGCCCCGGCACTCATCGCCCACCTGCCCCACCAGTACGCCGCAGCGGGCGGGATCGTAGTGCCCCGAGCCCAGGGCGCGGAGGATCTGCCCCGCGATCAAGATGGCGGGATAGCACATCTCGCTGTGGATATACCGAAGTCCCAGGTCCGCAAGGCCTGCCTCCGGGGGCAGCAGGATGGGCTGCCAGCGGTCAGAGGAGAAGGCGTGGCGCAGCAGGGGGAAGTGGTCGTCCAGAAACGAGGGGATCAAAAGCGCGCGGGGAGCCATAGGCGCACCTCCTGGCCGGGGAAAATTGGATAAGACCAGTATACCCGTCCCGGAAGAAAATGACAAGCCGGGGCGGGGGAAAACGCCGATTGTGCTTTGGGCGCCGGCGTGGTACAATAGAGACAGGAAATAGTGCCCATGGCGGGCGCGGATATAAAGGAGGTCTCCTTATGAAGCTGAGCTTTTTCGGCGCGGATCAGTGTGTGACCGGCAGCTGCCACTGCCTGGAGGTCAACGGCAAGCGCATCCTGGTGGACTGCGGCCTTCAGCAGGGACGGGACGAGGTGTCCAATGAGGAGTTTCCCTTTGCGGCGGGCTCCATCGATTACCTGCTGGTGACCCACGCCCACATCGACCACTCCGGCCGCATCCCCATGCTCATCAAGCAGGGGTTTCAGGGCCGCATCCTCACCACCCGGCTGACGGCGGAGCTGCTGGACATCATGCTGCTGGACTCCGCCCACATCCAGGAGCAGGACGCCCAGTGGAAAAACCGCAAGGGCGAGCGCTCCGGCGCGCCCCATGTGGAGCCTCTTTACACCATCGAAGACGCCGAGCGGGTGCGCCAGTATGTGACCACCTGCGAGTACGGCCAGGTCATCGACCTGTGCCCCGGCGTGGAGGTGGAATTTGTGGACGCGGGGCACCTGCTGGGCTCCGCGTGCATCGCCCTGGAGCTGACCGAGGGAGAGGAGAAGCGCCGCATCGTCTTTTCCGGCGACCTGGGCAACATCAAGCAGCCCATCATCCGGGACCCGGTCCACTTCCGGGGCGCGGACTATGTGGTCATGGAGTCCACTTACGGCGACCGCAACCACGCCGAGGCCTGGAGCTATACGGACGATCTTGCGAAGATCATCGACGAGACCATGGCCCAGGGCGGCAACGTCATCATTCCCTCTTTCGCCGTGGGCCGCACCCAGGAGCTTTTGTACTTCATCCGGGAGATCAAGGACCGCCGCCTGGTGCGCTCCAACCCGGACTTTGCCGTGTACATCGACTCGCCTCTTGCCAAGCGGGCCACCACCATCTTCACCGGCGACCTCCACGGCTACCTGGATGACGACGCCATGAAGCTGGTGAAGGACGGCACCCACATGTTCAACTTCACCAACCTGCGCATGACGGAGACCAGCGAGGAGTCCAAGGCCCTCAACGAGGACCGCACCCCCAAGGTCATCATCTCCGCCTCCGGCATGTGCGATGCCGGCCGCATCCGCCACCACCTCAAGCACAACCTCTGGCGCAAGGAGTGCACCATCGTGTTCGTGGGCTACCAGGGCGAGGGGACGCTGGGCCGCCATCTGCTGGACGGGGCCAAGAGCGTGAAGCTCTTCGGCGAGGAGATCGCCGTCAACGCCAAAATCGTGAATTTCCAGGGCCTTTCCTCCCATGCCGACCGGGACCACCTGCTGGGCTGGATCAAGGATTTCCAGTCGCCCCATCCCACCCATGTGTTCGTGGTGCACGGCGACCGGGAGGTGGCGCCGTACTTTGCCCAGTCCGTGGCGGCGCTGGGCTTTGAGGCCCACGCGCCCCAGTATACGGAGGTCTATGACCTCATCACCAACACCCAGGTCTCCCCGGGCTACCTGCCCGAGCGCAAGACCAAGAGCTTCGGCGGCGGCGCCAAGGCCACGCCCGCTTACGAGCGTCTGGTGGCCGTGGGCCAGATGGTCATGGAGTCCATCAAGCGCTCCAAGGGCCGGGACAACAAGTCCCTGGCCAAGTTCGCCGACCAGCTGCGCACCCTGCTGGAAAAGTGGGAGAGCTGACCTACCAGAGCGTGCGTGCCAGCTCCAGCGCTGAGAGGAACATGGCCTCCAGCTCCGCGGACTGCCGCTGGGCCATGGCATCCTGATATTTTTCCAGGGTGTCCCAGCTGTCGCCGGAGAGCTTTTGCCGCAGCACGCCGCCCAGGCGCTCCGTCAGGGCGGTGAGCTGGCGGTAGTCCCGGTCCGCCGAAAGGCGGGCGGTGAAGCCGGTGTCCGTGGTGTAGTCGTACAGACATTGCATGAGGTCTGTCATAGAAATCCCTCCTTATGACCAAAGTGGTCATATTCATAATATACGACCAAAATGGTCATGTCAAGAGCGGAGAGAATTTTAATGGTAAAATTTGCAGAGCGTTTACAGGCTTTACGGAAAGAAAAAGGCATGACGCAGCGAGAAATGGCAGAGCTGATGCAGATGCAGCTGCGGTCGTACCAACACTATGAGGGCGGGGACCGCCGCCCAGATTACGAAGGATTGATTGCCCTGGCGGATTATTTCGGCGTGAGTACTGATTACTTGCTGGGCCGCAGCGATCAGCGTTAAGAGGAGAGAGACATGGAGAAGTTGAAAACGGGCGGCATGTATACCGGCACGGTGGAGGGATACTCCAGCGAGGGCCTGGGCATCGTGCGGCTGGACGGGGCGGTGGTGTTCGTGCCGGGCACCGTCCGGGGCGAGACGGTGGACTTGAAGATCACCCGGGTCATGAAGACCGCGGCGGCGGGAGAGCTGGTGCGCGTGCACAAGCCCTCACCGGAACGGGCAGAGCCGGAGTGCCCCCATTTCGGCGTTTGCGGCGGGTGCGACTTCCAGCACCTCTGCTACACAGAGGAGCTGTGGGCCAAGCGGCAGCGGGTGCAGGATGCTCTGGAGCGCCTGGGGGGCACGGATCTGCAGGTGGAGGAGATCCTGGGGGCCAGAAACCCCTTCCGCTACCGCAACAAGAGCCAGTACCCGGTGGGCGCCGACGGCACCGTGGGCTTTTACCGTGCCCGCAGCCACCAGGTGGTGCCTATCCAGCGCTGCCTCATCCAGTCGGAGGTGTCCGACAAGACCGCCCAGGCGGTGCGGGAGTGGATGCGCCGCTATAAGATCAGCGCCTA
>CABQCB010000201.1 GCA_902462475.1 uncultured Oscillibacter sp.
GCTGCTCCACGGCCCGCCCGGCTTGGGCAAGACCACGCTGGCGGGGATCATCGCCCAGGAGATGGGGGTGGGCATCCGCATCACATCCGGCCCGGCCATTGAAAAGCCCGGTGATCTGGCGGCACTTTTGACCAACCTCAGCGAAGGGGACATCCTGTTTGTGGACGAGATCCACCGGCTCAACCGCTCCGTGGAGGAGATCCTGTATCCCGCCATGGAGGACTATGCCCTGGATATCATTGTGGGCAAGGGCCCGTCGGCCAACTCCATCCGGCTGGACCTGCCCAAATTTACATTGATCGGCGCCACCACCCGGGCAGGACAGCTGTCCGCGCCGTTGCGGGACCGGTTCGGCGTGACGCTGCGGCTGGAGCTTTATACGCCGGAGGAGCTGGCGAAGATCGTCACCCGCTCAGCGGGGATTTTGAATGTGGACATCGTGCCGGAGGGTGCCTACGAGATCGCGCGGCGCAGCCGTGGCACGCCCCGAATCGCCAACCGTATGCTGCGGCGGGTGCGGGATTTTGCCCAGGTCAAAGCGGACGGAGTCATTACGGCCAAGGTGGCGGATGAGGCCCTGTGCGCGCTGGAGATCGATCAGCTGGGGCTGGACAGCGTGGACCGCCGCATGATGAGTGCCATCATCGACCACTACGGCGGCGGCCCGGTGGGCCTGGAGACCCTCTCTGCCACCATCGGAGAGGAGTCTGTGACGCTGGAGGATGTGTACGAGCCGTATCTGATGCAGCTGGGCTTCATCACGCGGACGCCCCGGGGCCGGTGCGTGACGCAGAAGGCGTACCGCCATCTGCACCGGGCGGTGCCGGGCGGCATGGCGCCGGAGTCGCCCATGGATCAGCTCACGCTGGACTAAGGTGCATACCATTGCTTTTCCTGGACAGGGAAAGAGGAACCATATGAAACTCTAATTCGGAAAGGATCTTTTGAATATGGGAAAACTTTTTGGAACTGACGGTATCCGCGGCGTTGTGGGAGAGAACCTGACGGCTGACATGGCGTTCCGCGTGGGACAGGCCGTTGCCACGGTTTTGAAGGAGGACAAGGGCAGCCGGCCCACTGTGGTCATCGGCAAGGACACCCGCGTTTCCTCCGATATGCTGGAAGCTGCGCTGGTGGCGGGCATCTGCTCTGTGGGCGGCGATGTCAAGCCTGTGGGGACCATCCCCACGCCTGCCGTGGCGTATCTTGCGGTGCGGGAGAAGGCAGACGCGGGCATCGTGATCTCCGCTTCCCACAACCCCTATGAGCACAATGGCATCAAAGTGTTCAGCGGAGAGGGCTACAAGCTCTCCGACGCGGTGGAGGAGCGGATCGAGGCCCATATCCTCTCGGATGCCCCCATGGCGCAGGTGACCCGGGGCGAGATCGGCCGCTGCCACCATGGCAGCGAGGCACTGCGGGAGGAGTATATCGATTTCGTGGCGTCCACCATTGAAAGCGATCTTTCCGGTCTGAAGATCCTGTGCGACTGCGCAAACGGCGCTTCCAGCGCCACGGCGCCCGCCCTGTTTGCCCGCTTTAAGGCCAAGACGGATTTTATCCATACAGAGCCGGACGGCGTGAACATCAACAACGGCTGTGGTTCTACCCACCTGGAAAAGCTTGCGGCCGCTGTGGTGGCAGGGGGCTATGATATCGGCGTGGCCTTTGACGGCGACGCAGACCGCTGCCTGCTGGTGGACGAGAACGGCCAGACCATTGACGGCGACAAGGTGATGGCCGTGTGTGCTACGGACATGAAGCGCCGTGGGGGGCTCAACGGCGACACCATCGTGGCTACCGTCATGAGCAATCTGGGTCTGCACGAGTTCTGCCGCAACCATGGGCTCAATCTGGTCTGCACCGCCGTGGGCGACCGCAATGTGCTGGAGGAGATGCTGCGCCATGATTATCGCATCGGCGGCGAGCAGTCCGGCCATACGATTTTTACCGCACTGGAGACCACCGGCGACGGTGAGGTGACGGCGCTGCAGTTTTTGCAGGTGCTCTCCGCCTCCGGCAAGAAGGCCTCGGAGCTGGCTTCCTGCTGCGCCACCTATCCGCAGGTGCTGGTGAACGTGGAAGTGCCCCACAGTGGCGGCGTCAAGGAGAAGATCATGGCCTCTGATGCGCTGAAGGCGGCGGTGAAGCAGGAAGAGGACGCACTGGGCGGCGAGGGCCGCGTGCTGGTCCGTCCCTCCGGCACGGAGGCGCTGATCCGCGTCATGGTGGAGGCAAAGACGGAGGAAATCGCCTCCGATGTGGCCCAGCGGCTGGTGAATTTTATAAAATCACTAAAAATTTGAGGATTCGTCCCGCTGTTTTTGATAATTTGCTTGACATTTTGCTGGATGGACGGGTATAATACAGTATGTTCAGTTTGAAAGAACAACCATCCCAGATTTTGGAAAGGCAGGACGATGAGTCCCTGTGCCGCCTGGCAGCGTCTGGAAGCCGGGAGGCGGAGGAAATCTTGGTCTGCCGATATACGCGACTGGTCCGCACCTGCGCCCGCCCGTTCTTTCTGATCGGCGGCGACAGTGAGGATCTGACCCAAGAGGGGATGGTAGGCCTCATCAAAGCCGTTCGGGAGTATGACGCGGAAAAAGCGGCATCCTTCCGGACCTTCGCAGAAGTCTGCATTAGAAACCGGCTGTATTCAGTTCTCCGCGCAGCGGCGCGGGATAAGCATTCGCCGCTGAACCAGTCGGTCCCTCTGGATCCGCCCTTCTTTGATAGCAATTCCTACACCTCCGGTACCAACGATCTGGCCCAGGGAAACCCTGAGACGTTTTTGATCGACCGGGAACATACCGCGGCTCTCTTGGCCGGTGTCCGGAAACAGCTGTCCGAATTTGAAGCGAAGATTTTGGGGTACTATTTAGATGGCCTTTCATGCAGGGAAATTGCCGGCCTGGTCGGCAAGCCCCCCAAGTCCGTGGACAACGCCGTGCAGCGTATTCGGCGCAAGGTGGCACGGCAGCTCATTTCCGGCGAACTCAGCGAGAGCTGAACGCAATATATTTTTCTTTTCAAAGAGAGGGTAAAATCATGTACGAAGACAAGACTTTAGTGTGCAAAGAGTGCGGCCAGGAGTTCGTGTTCACCGCCGGTGAGCAGGAGTTCTACGCAGAGCGCGGCTTCCAGAACGAGCCCCAGCGCTGCAAGGCCTGCCGTGATGCTCGCAAGAACGCCGCCCGCGGCCCCCGCGAGTATTTCACCGCTGTTTGCGCTGCTTGCGGCGGCGAGGCGAAGGTTCCCTTCGAGCCCAAGTCCGACCGTCCTGTTTACTGCAGCGAGTGCTTCGCTCGCATGCGTGAGGAGCAGGGCCGCTAAGTAAGGCCAATAAAAAACAGGGACGCTCATGAGGGCGCCCCTGTTTTTTTGATTTGCGATCATACCGAGGCAGAAATGATCCAACATTTTGTTTCCCAGAAAAACTGCGATTCCTATTGAAAAATAGGGAACGATAGGGTATACTAAAGCATATCCTAAATCCTAGTTTTTTGGAGGTTTATTTTATGGCTACCATCACCAAAGATACCATCATCGGCGATATTCTGGATATTGCGCCGGAGACCGCTCCGGTTTTCCTGTCCATCGGGATGCACTGCCTGGGCTGTCCCTCTTCCCGCGGTGAGACTGTGGAGCAGGCCTGCATGGTCCATGGCGTGG
>CABQCB010000202.1 GCA_902462475.1 uncultured Oscillibacter sp.
TGGCCCAGGCGCAGGAAGCCCGTGCCGCCGCCCGCAGCGCGGCGGACCACCTGGCCGGACAGCTCCACGCCGCCGGAGACCGGGTGGTGCTGCAAAGCCAGATCCGCACTCTCACCGACCGCCGCGACGCCCTGGAGACGGAGTACGCCGCCCTGTCGGAGGCTCTGGAGGCCCTGGAGCAGGCGGGCACCGAGCTGCAGGGCCGGTTTTCCCCGGCTCTCGGCCGCCGGGCCGCGGAGATCTTCCGCGCCCTCACCGACGGGCGCTACACCGGCGTGGTGCTGGACCGGGATTTTCGCGTCTGCGCCCAACCGGAGGGAGAGCAGCTCTACCGGGACGTGCCCTATCTCTCCGCCGGCACGGCGGACCAGCTGTACCTGGCGGTGCGCCTGGCCGTGTGCGATCTGGCGCTGCCCCGGGAGGACCCGGCACCCCTCATCCTGGACGACGCCCTGACCGCCTTTGACGACGAGCGGTGTGCCGCCGCCCTCACCTATTTAAAAGAGGAGGCCAAAAACCGCCAGATCCTCCTGTTCACCTGCCACAGCCGGGAAGCGGAATTTTTTGCCGGAGACGGGGAAGTTTCCATTCAGCGGTTGACGGCGTCGCCGCGGCAGGTATAAGATAGGCTGTACCGGGTACGCCCGGCCAAATATCGTATTCAATGACGCAAAAGCGAAAAAGGAGATATACACGTATGAGCGAATGCACCCACAATTGCTCCACCTGCGGTGAAAGCTGCAGCGAGCGTCAGGAGCCTCAGTCCCTCCTGAAAGAGCACAATCCCGCCGCCAAGGTCGGCAAGGTCTACGGCATCGTCTCCGGCAAGGGCGGCGTGGGCAAGTCCATGGTCACCAGCCAGCTGGCGGTCACCATGCGCCGCCGGGGCTACGCCGTGGGCGTGCTGGACGCGGACATCACCGGTCCCTCCATCCCCAAGGCCTTCGGCGTTCACGGCCAGGCCATGGGCAGTGAGCAGGGCCTCTATCCCATGGAGTCCCGCACGGGCATCCAGATCATGTCCACCAATCTGCTGCTGCCCAACGAGACCGACCCCGTCATCTGGCGCGGCCCCGTCATCTCCGGCGTGGTGCAGCAGTTCTGGACGGACGTGCTGTGGAACTGCGACTACCTGTTCGTGGACATGCCTCCGGGAACCGGCGACGTGTCCCTCTCCGTGTTCCAGTCCATCCCTCTGGACGGCATCATCGTGGTGGCCTCTCCCCAGGAGCTGGTGAGCATGGTGGTGGAAAAGGCCGTGAAGATGGCCGAGATGATGGAAGTGCCCATCCTGGGTCTGGTGGAGAACATGAGCTATGTGGCCTGCCCGGACTGCGGCAAGAAGATCCACCTCTTCGGCGAGGGCAAGACCGCCGAGGCCGCCCAGCGGCATAACCTGCCCCTGCTGGCGGAGATGCCCATCGATCCGGCTCTGGCCGCTTTGACCGACAAGGGCGACATCGAATCCTTCCAGGGCCAGTGGCTGGACGCCGCTGCCGACAAGCTGGAGGGCAAATAATACCCAGGCCGCGCCGTGTTCGCCCACGGCGCGGCCTTTCACGCATTTTGTCCGTCATGCCAAGACCGCAGGGGGAGAGTTTTTTCTTTTTGTGGGGAAAAACAGTTGCAAATCCAAGGATTATTGGAGATAATAAGGCAAAGTCTAATTTTTTACAAATTCCAAACAGAAACAACAATTTGAGGGGGATATGTTCATGCAGGAACTGAAAGAGCGCATCGTCAAAGAGGGCAAAGTGCTGCCCGGCAATATCATCAAGGTAGACGGCTTTTTGAACCACCGGATCGACACCACGCTGATGAGCCATATTGCCGAGGAATTTGGCTGGCACTTCAACATGGATGAAGTCACCATGATCCTCACCGCCGAGGCCAGCGGCATCGCTCTTTCCGCCATCGTGGCCCAGCACTTCGGAAAGCCCATGATCTTTGCCAAGAAGGCCAAGAGCGACAACATCGAGGGCGGCCTCTATCAAAGCGACATCTTCTCCTATACTTATAAGAAAAAGGTGACGCTGCTGGTGTCCAAGGAGTGGATCAGCTCTGAGGACAAGGTGCTCATCATCGACGACTTCATGGCCAACGGCGAGGCCATGCGCGGCCTGTGCGACATCGTCACCGCCGCCGGCGCCACGCTGGTGGGCATCGGCTGCGCCGTGGAGAAGGGCTTCCAGGGCGGCGGCGACCGGCTGCGTGCTGCCGGCGTGAACCTCAAGTCCCTGGCCATCATCGAGTCCGCCGAGCCCGGCCACATCGTCTTCCGGGACGAGGAGTAATCCCGTTCGTTTTCCCTGCGCAGAACTCCACGCCGTTTTCCCGTCTTCGTTGGCACAAAGCCAGAAGGAGGAACAGGTATGAAAAAGCAGCTTGTTTTCCTGGCAGCCGTCGCTGCACTGACGCTCAGCGGCTGCGATTCGGTCTTCGGCGGCAAAGAAGCCAAGCCTGTGATCTACCTCTACCCGGAGGAAGAGACGGCCGTCACTGTGGCGCTGGACTACGGCGGAACGCTGACGTGCACCTATCCTGCCGCGCAGGACGGTGTCTGGACTGTCACCGCATCGCCGGATGGCACCCTCCGGGACGACGAAGGGCAGGAATACAGCTACCTTTTCTGGGAGGGCACCTGCGCTGCGTCCTATGATTTTTCCGAAGGGTTCTGCGTTTCCGGCGCGGATACCGCGGCATTTTTGGAGGAGACCCTCTCCTCCCTGGGGCTCAATCGCCGGGAGGCCAATGAATTTATCGTCTACTGGCTGCCCCAGATGGAACAAAATCCCTATAACCTTATCTCCTTCCAGGCAGAGGCGTACACCGACCACGCCCGGCTGGAGATCTCCCCCCGGCCCGACAGCGTCCTGCGGGTGTTCATGGCCTGGAAGGCCCTGGACGAGCCGGTGGAACTTCCTGCCCAGACCCTGCCCGCTTTTGTCCGCACAGGCTTTACCGTGGTCGAGTGGGGCGGCGCAGACTGTTCATAACCCACGTTTCATAAAGGAGGAACCCACATGTCTCACCAGACCGTCATCGTTCTGGACTTCGGCGGCCAGTATAACCAGCTGATCGCCCGCCGGGTCCGCGAGTGCGGCGTTTACTGCGAGGTCAAGCCCTACACGACCTCTATCGAAGCCATTCGGGCCATGGATCCCATCGGCATCATCTTCACCGGCGGCCCCAACAGCGTGTATGATCCCCAGTCCCCCCAGGCGGACCCTGCCGTGTTCCAGCTGGGCGTGCCCATTCTGGGCATCTGCTACGGCTGCCAGCTGCTGGCCCACAATCTGGGCGGCAAGGTCGTGGCCGCCACCGAGGACTCCGCCCGGGAGTACGGCAAGACCGACACCTATTTTGATACCTCCTGCAAGCTCTTCAAGGGTCTGCCCCAGGAGAGCATCACCTGGATGAGCCACGGCGACTATATGGAGAAGGTGCCCGAGGGCTTCTCTCTGGTGGCCCACTCCGACGCCTGCCCCAACGTGGCCATCTGCGACGAGTCCCGGGGCTTCTACGGCGTGCAGTACCATCCCGAGGTGAACCACACCCAGTACGGCACCGCCATGATCCGCAACTTCCTCTACGAGGTCTGCGGCGCCAAGGGCGACTGGACC
>CABQCB010000203.1 GCA_902462475.1 uncultured Oscillibacter sp.
GCGCCTGCCGCATGGGTGTAAGAGCTGCCGGCGGCAGCGATGCCATGCTGCGCGCTGCCACGGAATATGCCTATCAGTTGGGCATGGCCTTCCAGATCCGGGACGATTTGCTGGACGTGATCGGCGACGCTGCAGTATTCGGAAAGCCCATCGGCTCCGACCAGGAGGAGGGAAAGGTCACCTTTGTGGACCTTCTGGGGGCCGAAGGCTGCGAAAAGGCAGTGGAGCGGTGTACCCAGGCTGCCAAGGAAGCGGTGGCCGGCATGGATGCGGAGGGCTTCCTCGCCGCCCTGGCGGACTCTCTCGCGGTCCGGGACCGGTAAAAAGTCAGATATACGAACAAGGAGATCCCCACGGGATCTCCTTGTTTTTTTGTGAAGTTTGCCGGAAGAGATTGGGTGAAAACGTATTGACGGTATCAGAGGTCCGATGCTATAATACGGCAATTTAGTGTGTGAAAGGGTCACATCATTGAGGGAGGAATGTACATGCTGCTGCAAATTATCACCGCCATCTCCGACTTTTTGTGGGGAACGCCCATGACGGTGGCCCTGGTGGGGACCGGGCTCTACCTGGGCATCCGCTTTGGGTTTCGTTATAATTTCCGAAAGGTAGGCTTCAACTTCAAAAACACCTTCGGAAAGATGTTCCGCAAGGGAGAGGGCGCGGGCACAGTCTCCGGCTTTGCCGCCGCCTGCACGGCCATGGCCAATACCATCGGCGTGGGCAATATCGGCGGCGTGGCCACGGCCATTGTCGCCGGCGGCCCCGGCGCCGTGTTCTGGATGTGGGTGTCGGGTCTTCTGGGCATGTCCACCAAGGCCTGTGAGATCATTCTGGGCCAGCGGTACCGGGTCAAGTACAGCCAGTCCATGGATGAGTACATGTGCGACCGCTCCTTTGTCATGCGCAATGCCCTGGGGTGGAAGAAAGGCGCCGTGGTGCTGGCGGTGGCCTGCTTTGTGCTGGGGCCTTGGACCTGCTGCGTACAGACGGAGTCTGTGACCGGCGCGCTGGAGGAGGGCTTCGGTATCGACCCCACCATCTCGGTCATCGTGCTGGGCCTGACCTGCTTTTTGACCATCGCCGGCGGCCTCAAGCGGATCTCTGCCATCATGGAGCGTGTGGTGCCCTTCATGGCCCTGCTCTACATTTTGGGCGGCCTTGGGATTTTGCTGATGAATCTGCCCCAGGTGCCCTCCGCCATTGCACTGATCTTCAAGAGCGCCTTTACTCCCATGGCAGGCGTAGGCGGTTTTGCAGGCGCCACTGTGCGGGATGCCATCCGCTACGGCATTGCCCGCGGTCTCTACTCCAACGACGCGGGTACCGGCTACGGCATCATCGCCCACGCCTCCGCTAAGACGGATCACCCGGTTCGCCAGGCGTCCTGGGGCTGGGGCGAGGTGTTCCTGGATACCATCGTGGTCTGCTCGGTGACGGCACTTTCCCTGATCCTCACCAACGCCTACATCGACTACCCGGATGTGGACAGCGCCCAGCTGACCACCGTGGCCTTCAAGGTGGCCTTCGGGCCCTTCGGCGGCTGGTTCATGGCCATCGCCATCACCATCTTTGCCTGGACCACCATCATCGGCATGTATTATAGCTGCGAAAAGTCCGTCAATTACGCCTTTGGTGACACCAAGGCCAACCGCCGGGCCACCTGGGTGTACATGGTGTACTACATGCTGCCCTGTGTGCTGTTCTACAACATCGAGGCGGATACCCTGTGGGCCATGACGGACCTGCTCTCCGCCATTTATGTCATCATCACGCTGCTGTTCATTTACAGCAAGCAAAAGGAGATCTTCCGCTTGTTCCACGACTTCTGGGATCGCTTTGTGCCGGCCCTGGAGCGGGGAGAACACCCGGAGCCGGTGGTCTACGGCCAGGCTCCGGACGCGGAAAAGGAGGCGTGAGCCGTGCGGATCACATTGGATGAGGCGCTGGCGCAGCAGAAGATTTTGCTGCTGGACGGGTCCATGTCCACGCCGCTGGAGGCCATGGGCTGCGATCTGAACGACCCCCTCTGGACGGCCCGGGCCCTGGCGGAACAGCCGGAGCTGGTACGGAAGGTCCATCTGGACTATTTCCGCGCCGGCGCCGACGCCGGGATCACCGACAGCTATCAGGCCACCATCCCCGGTCTCACGGAGCGGGGGTACAGCCTGCGGGAGGCGGAGGACCTGATCGCCCGCTCCGTGGAGATCTTCCTGGAGGAGCGCCGCGCGTGGTGGGAAGAGGAGGGTCGCAGCAGCGGGCGGCCCATGCCGTTGTGTCTGGGCAGCGTGGGCCCCTACGGCGCCTACCTTGCTGACGGTTCCGAGTACCGGGGCAATTACGGCGTCAGCGACCAGGTGCTCCGGGATTTCCACCGCCGCCGGATGGAGATTTTGTGGGAGGCAGGCGCGGATCTGCTGGCTCTGGAGACCATGCCCTCGCTGCATGAGGCGCGCATTGCCGCCGATCTTGCCGAGGAGCTGGGCGCGGACTACTATGTGAGCTTTTCCTGCCGGGACGGGGGGCATATCTGCGAGGGGGACCACGTGGAGGAGTGCGCCCGGGCCCTGGCAGAGGGGCATCCCCACCTGCGGATGATCGGCGTGAACTGCACGCCGCCGCAGTTCGTGGAATCCCTTGTGACGCATCTGCATGGCTGCTGTGGCTTGCCGGTGGTGGTGTATCCCAACAGCGGGGAGACTTACGACCCGGTCACCAAGACCTGGCACGGAGCGCCCGGCGGCCCCGATTTCGGGGACTATGCCCGCCGTTGGATGCGTGCGGGGGCCGCGGCGGTGGGCGGCTGCTGCCGGACGGTGGACAGCCATATCCGCCAGGCGGCCCGCGCCCGAGAGATCTATTTGAAGCTTGGACGGTAAATGATGAAAGCGGCTTTCCTGAAATTCCGGGAAAGCCGCTTTTCGTTTGCCCTTTTGGCATGAAATGGAACAGTACGGACAAGAAAAATTCACATTTTGCATATGCAATGAATATTGTATATTTATTGTTCCCGTGCTATACTAAGGGGTGCTAAGCGGCGGCGCAGTATTCTAGTCAGATCTGCCGTTTCCTAAGGAGGGCCTAAAAATCCTCTGAAGGGCACACCGATGAAACCTCTGGTGCCTGCTTGATACGCCCAGTGTTGGGTGGGTGCTGGGGGGAAGCGCGCCACGCGTGCTTGCGGACTCAGGGCGCTTTCCAATGGCATGGTTATCCCGACCCTGTTTCCGTGGAGACCTGCTGTTGTGCACAGACGTACGCCATTT
This sequence comes from uncultured Oscillibacter sp., assembly GCA_902462475.1. The sequence goes on from CABQCB010000203.1 coordinate 3,270, forward strand.
GGTAATTCCGGCCTGTGTACGAAGCAGATGACTGAACCTGCAATGCGGTGCATCGGCCCCGGCCGGGGCTGTAACGCTGTGTGCAGATGTAGCCTGCCTTGCGTGGGGCGGGTGAATGGAGGAACAACGCCGCGAGATGCTCTGGCCAGAGTGTATGCTGGCGATCGCCTCCTGAAACCCGGTCTGCAAAAGAGGCTAAAGAAGCGGACGGACTGTGGTGGAAATCACCTAGGCTGTCATGTGGATGGAAAAAGGATTGCAGTGCGGACTAAGTGGCAGTCGGGCCGCAGGGACGGCGACGCCCTGCCGCAGCGCTGAAAGGGGAACCGCCTCCATCGGCAACGAGAGGTGTG
>CABQCB010000204.1 GCA_902462475.1 uncultured Oscillibacter sp.
GGAGGGCATGGGACTGAAGAACACCGGCGGCTATATCTTCTACGACGGGAACAACAGCCAGTGGCTGGATCCGGCCAAGCCTGCCGCCCGGCAGTATCTGTGCGCCCTGGCGGAGGAGCTTGCCAAGCTGGGCTTTGACGAGATCTTGCTGACGGACGTGAGCTATCCCACGGAGGGAAAGCTGGATAAGATCGCCTACGGCGACACGCCCCGTGCCGAGAACCTGGCGGCCTTCCTGGACGAGATGGCCGCGGCCCTGGAGCCCTATGACGTGACGCTCTCCGTGGAGCTGCCCGCCCAGGTCATCACCCAGGGCAGCGACGATGCCGCGGGACTTTCCCTGGCGGATACGGCCCAGCGGGCGGATCGGATCTATGCCGCCGCGGCGCCCGCGGATGCCGCAGCCCTTGCCGATCAGGCGGAGGCGGCCGCCCAGGGTACGGATTTTGCCGTGATGCTGACAGCGGCGGACACGCCGCCCCAGGAGGGCAGCTGGCTGCTGCCGGCCCAGAGCGGCGCCGGACTTTCGTAAACAGTAAAAAAAGCAGGACGCTCAGGCGTCCTGCTTTTTTGTCGTATCGTCCGGATGGGTCTGCTCATAGCGCTGGAGCGTGCCCTCCGTCATGTGGGAGAGCAGGTGCAGCCGCTCGTTGACCATATCCCACATGCACATGGGCAGGTGATCCCGGTGTCCCCGGTGCAGCGTCACACACTCGAAGCAGTTGCCGTGGTGGGGGCAGCTCTCCGGGCAGGGGCAGTGGTCCCCAGACTCGCGCACCTGCCGTAAAAACTCCTGCTTCACTTCCCAGGCCTCCTGGCGGCGGCCCTCCTTTTCCAGCCGGTCCTGGAGAATGGCCAGCTCGTTGCCGTCGATGATCATGGCGGTCCCTCCTGCCGTTTCAGATGGTGAATGTCTGTCCCGGAGCAGTGACGGGCCGGATGCGGGGCGCCAGCTCCGGGTGCAGGGTACAAAAGCGCTCCGTCAGGGAGAACTGTCCCCACTGGTGCATGGGCAGCACCGCGTCCGTATCCGTGTGGGTGAGGAAGTAGGCAAGGCCCCAGTCAAAGGCGTCCTCCAGCCGGCCGTCCAGCGGCACCATGGCAAGGTCGATGTGGCGGCCCTCCAGGGGACGGAGGAAGCGCTGGAAATTGACCTCCATGTTGCGGTTCCAGGCCTTGTCCTCTCCCTCCCAGTGCCACCAGTGCAGGTCCCCCGCGTGGTAGACGGTGCGGCCGGAGGCGTCCACCACAAAGGCCACGCCCTCGTCGGTGGAGGGCAGCGTCTCTACGGCCACGCCGGGGAATACCTCCGCGTGTTCATCACCGCCAAGGAAGCTGCACAGGGGGAGGATTTCCTCCGTCAGGCCCCAGCGGGCCCGGTTTTTCTCCGTGGGGCGGATGTCCTTCCCCAGCAGGAAGCGCACCGGGCGCGTCCCGTCCGCCAGAGAGAAAACGGCCGGGGAGAAATGGTCTTCGTGGCGGTGACTCACAAACACCGCCAGGGGCTTTTGGGGCAGGGGCGGCAGGGCGCCTTTCCACCAGTCGAAAAGGAGGCACACGTCCGCAAGCTCCACCAAAAAGCCGCTGTGGTCCAGAAAGGTGGCCCGGATCACAGGAATTTCACCGCCGTGCCATAGGCGATGACCTCCGCGGCTCCCTGCATGACGGAGGAGGACGCAAAGCGCAGTCCGATGACCGCGTCGGCCCCCAGGGCCTCCGCCGCGTCCACCATGCGCTTGGTGGCGATCTGCCGGGCCTCCGTGAGCATCTCCGTGTAGCCGGCGATCTCGCCGCCAACCAAAGTCTTCATGCCGGCCATAAAGTCCCGGCCGATATTTTTGCTGTATACCACCGTGCCTTTGACGGTGTCCAATGCCTCAAAGGGCTGGCCCGGGATGGTCTCAATCGTCAGAAGCTTCATGTTCGCGCGCCTCCTCCTTGTCGATCCGCTGCAGCTTCGTGCGCAGGCTGATGCCCATGGCGGGGATCAGCAGAATGTACAAAAGGGCCATATAGGGCAGCATCCGGGCAAGGACCCCCTCCGGCCAGAAGGTGCGCTGGGCCCAGATGGTCACAATGGCCGCCACCACCAGCACTGCGCAGCAGAGCACTGTGGTGCGGATGGCTGCCCGGCGCCGGGCGGATCTAGTATTGTTTTGCATCGTCTTCTTCTCCTTTTTGAATCTCTCGCAGCCGGCACGCCAGCGCCAGGATCACCCCCAGCACCACCGCGCCGGGGATGGCCAGCAGCAGCGCCAGCACCGGCAGGGGCGGCGCGCCCGCCGGGTCCTGGTCAAAGGCCCAGAGCACCAGCCAGATGCACCCGGCCATGAGCACCGCCGTCAGGCAGGAGATGACCACCGGTGCGATGTAGCGCCGCCGCTTGGTGTCGTGTTTCTGCTTGTCCATAAATGTGGTCCCCTCCTGCTCCATCTGCTCCATCCGCGCCAAAAGAGCCTGGGCGTCCAGGGCGTCCAGCTTTTCCCGGCAGTCCGTCAGGGCGGCGCAAAGGCGGATGGCCTCCTGGATGTTGGCGCTCTCCCGCTCCAGGGAGATCAGATGGCGGCGCATGCCGTCGGCCACCGTGTGAACGCCGGAGAGCATCTGCCGGATCTCCTCCAGCGGCACGCCCAGCTTGCGCATGAGCTTGATGCGCCGGAGAGTGTCCACCTCGCCGCTGCCGTAATCCCGGTAGCCGTTTTCACTGTTGCGCCGGGGGCACAGCAGCCCCTCCGACTCGTAAAAGCGGATGTTCTTCTTGGTGATGCCCACCAGGGCCTCTACCTCGTTGATTTTCAACGCCGTGCCCTCCTTTCTGAGAGGATGGTATACCTTCCAGAGGGGGGAAAGTCAAGGGGGATTTGAAAAAAACCGTCCGGGGGGTGGGCACGGAGGATGGGGTATGGTATAATCATACCATGAGTGAAATGGATCTGACAATGGAAAAGCTTCTCACGGATCTGCGGGAGCCGCTTTTGCACTGGTACCGTCAAAACGCCCGGGACCTGCCCTGGCGCCGCACCCGGGATCCCTATGCCATCTGGGTGTCGGAGATCATGCTCCAGCAGACGAGGGTGGCGGCGGTGGTGGGATACTACACCCGCTTTCTCCAAGCGTTCCCCACGGTGGAAGCTTTGGCCGCGGCGCCGGAGGAGCAGCTGATGAAGCTTTGGGAGGGCCTGGGCTATTACAGCCGGGCCAGAAACCTCCAAAAGGCAGCCAGGCGCATCACGGAGCTGGGCGCCTTCCCCCAAACGCCGGAGGGGCTCAGGGCCCTGCCGGGCATCGGAGACTATACCGCCGGGGCGGTCGCCTCGGCGGCTTTTGCCCTGCCGGAGCCGGCGGTGGACGGCAACGTGCTGCGGGTGACGGCCCGTTTGGCCGACGACCATGGGGACATTGCCTCCCCGGCGGTGAAGCGGGCGGCAGCGGAGGCGGTGCGCGCCGCCATGCCCCGGGACAAGGAGGACATCCGTATGTTCAACCAGGCCCTCATGGAGCTGGGCGCCACCGTGTGCGCGCCGGCGGGGGAGCCTGCCTGCATGCTCTGCCCGGCGGCGGAGCTGTGCCTTGGCCGCAAGCGG
>CABQCB010000205.1 GCA_902462475.1 uncultured Oscillibacter sp.
TCAAGACCCTCAATTCGGCCATGTCGCTGCGGGGCGCGGACACGGGCAGCTTCACCACGGTGGATCTGCTCACCTGCCGGACGGAGACGGGAGAGGCGGTATTTTATAAGTTCGGCGCCGCCCCCAGCTACGTGAAGAAAAACGGAACGGTGCGGCGCATCACCGGCGCTGCGCTGCCGGTAGGGCTGCGGGGGGCAGACGCGGCTCCGGATGTGACCCGGGCCACGCTGGCGCCGGGGAGCTTCGCGGTGCTTATCAGCGACGGCGTGGCCGACGCCAACCACGACGAGTGGATCCAGGACTTGCTGGCTGGCTGGGAGGGCACCGATCCTCAGGCCCTGGCCACGCTGATTTTGGCCGAGAGCGTGCGCCGGGAGGGCTTGCAGGACGACTGCGGTGTGCAGGTATTGTATCTTCCGCCGGAGGGCGGCGCAAAAATGGTGTGAACCTGTATAAATCCGCATGCGCTGAGACAAAATGGAAGTATCAAAACTGTGGTTACAGGAGGCGTGAAGCGGATGGTAAAAGGTATTTCCAGACGGGTGGTCGTGGTGGACTCCCCGGATCAGCGGTATTTTGAACAGGCCATTTTCATCGTGCGCAACGACGCGGCCGGAGAGGGCGTCACCGCCCGGGATCTGGTGGAGGAGGCCAAGCGGGTGGCCCGCAACTACGCAGGCGGCGACCACGGCCACTTCAGCAGGGCGTGGCGGGACCTGAGTCCGGCGGTGTACACCCTGCTGGGAGCCGGCGGCATCGGCATGGTGTGGCTCATCGCGGCGCTGGTATAATGACCGCAAAGCGGCCATTATCATTTGATTTGAGCTGTTTTTCTCGCCCCTTGCGGGGCAGCCGAAAAACATGGCGTTATACCATTCCGGCTCCGCCGTCATGGTATAATAAAAAGGAAGGACAGGCGCAGCCTGTCCTTCCTTTTTTATAGTTCGGTATGTTCCGCAAAGTAGCGGCGGGTGGTTTCCGCGTCCGCGGCGATGCGGGCCTTCAGGGCGTCCAGGGAGTCAAAGCGCATCTCGTCGCGCAGATGCTGGAAAAACTCCAGGCGCATGGTCCGGCCGTACAGGTCCCCGGCAAAGTCCAGCAGGCACGCCTCCACCGTAATATCCGAGCCGTTGTTCACCGTGGGTCGGGTGCCCACGTTGGTGACGGCGGGGTGGGCACTGCCGTCGTCCAGGACGGCCCGGGTCACATAGACCCCGTGGCTGGGCACCAGCACATGGGGCGGGATGGCGAGGTTGGCGGTGGGGAACAGCTGGGAGGAGCCGATGCCCCGGCCGTGGCGGACGGTGCCCGTCAGGGTGTGGGGATGGCCCAAAAAGCGGTTGGCCCGGTCGATCTGTCCCAGCTCCACCAGGCGGCGGATATAGGTGGAGCTGACAGTGATGCCCGCCACCTCCACCTTGGGGATGATGTCGCATCCCAGGCCCAGCTGGGCGCACAGCGCTTGCAGGCCTTCGGGAGAGCCCTCATTTTTGTGGCCGAAGTGGTGGTCGTGTCCGGCCACCAGATGCACGGCGTGGTAGCGACGGATGAGGATATCCCGGACAAAATCGTCCCAGGGGGTGGTCATCATCTCGTGGTCAAAGGGCACCATCAGCACCTCGTCGATGCCGTAGAGCCGGCGGATCAGACCCCGGCGGTCCTCGGCGGAGTTGATGAGGGGACAGGGCTGACCGGTGATGACCTCCTTGGGCGGGCGGTCAAAGGTGAACACCGCCGGGGTAACGCCCCGGGCGGCAGCCTCCTCCGCCGTGCGGCGCAGCAGGGCGCCGTGGCCCAGATGGACTCCGTCAAAGAAGCCCAGGGCAATGACTTTTTCCTTGATGGACATGGTGTTACGCTCCAAAGAAATTCTTGATGGAAGTCAGGGTGCCGCCCCTGGCCTGGGACAGGCAGAGAAACTGCCGGTCCTGACTGTACACGCGGTAGGTGCCGTCGGCAGTACCCGGCAGGGAGATGGGGTTGCCGCAGCGCACCCGCTTTTCCAGCTTGTCCGACTTGAGAAGCAAAATGGGGTGCTGAGAAAACAGGCTGTCCGTGGGGAGAAGAAGTTCTTCCCCCTGGCGCTGCACGTCGGCCAGCGTGACGGCATCGTCCAGGGTGAAGCCGGCGGCCATGGTGCGCCGCAGGCTGTACATGGCGCCGCCGCAGCCAAGGGAGCGGCCAATGTCGTGGCAGAGGGTGCGCACGTAGGTGCCCTTGGAGCACCGGCAGCGCAGCACATAGTCCGTCTCACTGACCTGATCTACCAGTTCCAGCTCATAAATGGTGACACTGCGGGGCTTGCGCGCCACCTCCTGCCCCTTGCGGGCCAGCTCATAGAGCTTTTTCCCCTGGATCTTGATGGCGGAGTACATGGGGGGGATCTGCTGGATGGGGCCGCGGAAAGGTTCCAGCGCCGCCGCCACGTCCGCGGCGGTGGCGGTGACCGGGAAGGTTTCCAGCACGCGGCCGGAGGTGTCCTCCGTGTCGGTCACCTGGCCCAGCCGCAGCCCGGCCAGATACTCCTTTTCCCCGTTTTCTGCAAACTCCACCGCCCGGGTGGCCTGTCCCACAAACACCGGCAGAACGCCGGTGGCCATGGGGTCCAGGGTGCCGCCGTGGCCGATGCGCCGCTCATTCAGGATGCCCCGGAGCTTGGCGCACACGTCCATGGACGTCCAGTCCGCCGGTTTATCAATGATCACGATGCCGTTTGGCATAGAGTGTCCTCACTTCACTTGGATTTGCCGGTTCACCCGGCGTAGTCGCCGGCCACCTGGGCCACGGCTGCCAATATCCGTTCCTTGGCCTCCTGCCAGGGAGCCTCCACCGTGCAGCCGGCGGCTGCGGCGTGTCCGCCGCCGCCCAAAAGGCCGCAGGCCTTCGTGGCGTTGACGCGGCTGCCGGTCCGCAGGGACATCTTCCACACGTCCGGCTTCAGCTCCCGCATGGTGATGGCGCAGTCCACCCCCTGGATCTGGCCGCCCAGGGCGCTGAGGTCCTCGGCGTCGGACTCCGTGGCCTCGAACCGGGCCATGAGGGACAGGGGTACGGACAGCACGGCCACCCGGTCGTGGTCATAGAACTCGCAGGCGCTGAGCATGGCGCCCTCCAGCTGCATGCGCTTGCGGCTCTTGGTGCGGAAGAACACCTTATTCACCGTGTGGTAGTCGATGCCCGTGCGCATGAGGGCCGCCGCCACCGCGTGGGTATCCGCTGTGGTGTTGCCGTAGGCAAAGCAGCCCGTGTCCGTGGCCACAGCCACGTAAAGGGGCAGGGCGATCTCGGGGGTGATGGGGCCCAGGCGGGAGAGAATGCTGTACATCAGCTCGCCGCAGGCAGCCGCCTCGGCCCGCAGGATGTTCTCCCGGCCGAAGCGCTCAAAGGAGGGATGGTGGTCGATGGCAAGGTCGATGCGGTCCACATAGGGCAGGGCGTTTTGCGGCAGCAGGGCCGTGGTGGCCACATCTGTGGAGACCACGTGCTCCGGCACGAAGTCCGCCGGGGCCGTATAGGGGGCGAAATAGGGGGTGGTGGTCTCCGTCAGCTCCGGGTTATCCAGCAGATATGCCGTTTTGCCCAG
>CABQCB010000206.1 GCA_902462475.1 uncultured Oscillibacter sp.
ATGCGCACGCCGGTGGCGCCCAGGGCCAGGGCGATATCGTCGGCCAGGTTCGTGATCTTGCTGAGCTTGACGCCCTGGTCCAGCACGAACTCATAGCGGGTGACGGAGGGGCCGTGGATCACGTCGCCGGGCGTGGCGTCCACGCCGAAGCTGGTAAGCGTCTCCGCCAGACGGCGGGAGTTGTTGCGCAGCTCTGCTCCTGCCTTGGCAAAGTTCTCCTGACTGCCCTGCTCCAGCAGGGTAATGGGCGGGAACTGGTAGTCGTCTCCCTCCTCGGAGAGCTTTTCCTGGATCTCCGCCGTGACGGCGGCGGTCTGCGCCGCCACCTCCCGGGCAAGGGACTGCTTGTCCCGTTTGGCCGTGCTCTCCTCCACCGCGGGGCGTGTTTCCGTCACAGGGCGCGCCTCCGCCGCCGGACGGATCTCCGGACGTGTCTCCGGCGCAGGACGACTCTCCGGCGCGGCAGCCCGTACAGGCGCGGTTTCCACCACCTGCGCAGCGGGGATAGCGGGCGTCTTTTTGACCTCCCGGCGCTCCTCCCGCTCCGTCTCCGGCTCGGAGAGCACCTGATCCGGTGTCCTCTGCTGGTCGGACTTGTGGCGGAAGAAGCCGGTAAATCGGCCGGGCTCCTTCTTCTCCTCTCTGGGCGGGGCAGACGGCGCGTCCGTCTCATCCAGAGGAATGTCGATCACGGCCCGGCGCTGCTCCGTGCTGCGGCGCGCCGGTTCCAGCGGCGTCACATGGATGCGGGGCTCCTCCGGCTCATACTGGGGACGGCTGCGGTGCTTTTCCACCATGGCCCGGAAGGTCACCTGCAAGGAGACCATGCCCGCCGCAGCCAGCAGCGCCGTAAAGACGATGATGGAGGCCACCTTGGAAAACACCCGCACAGAGCCCTCCGCGATGGTGCCGCAGACGGCGCCGCCGGAGGTGACGGTGGTGCCGGTGAGCCAGAACTGCTTGAGCGTCCCCGCGGAGGCGGGGAACTCCACCTTGCACAGCACCATGTGGCACAGTGCTCCCAGCAGCACCGGCAGCAGCAGCGTGCAGGTCACCCGCAGCTGCACGGGCCGCCCGTGGTGGAAGATCAATATGAGGCCGGCGAGCAAAAACGCCGGGCCCGTCAGATAGTAGCCATAGCCGAAAAGGCCCTTCAAAAGGAGGGCGAAGGCGTCGATAAAAATGGCCTCAATGCCGAAATAACTGACAAATACACATAGCGCCAGCACCAAAAAGGTCACGCCCCAGACCTCCCGCCGGACAGGCTTTTTCGGCGGCGGAGATGCCTTCCTGGTCCGGCTGGAGCCGCTGCGGGATGTACTTTTCTTCTTTGCGGCAGTGGATTTCTTTTGTGTGGCAGCCACGTTGAACCTCCTTAGGATAGAAAAAGCGTCAATTCTGCACCAGGGTCATCACCAGCGTCAGCGCGCCGACGATCCAGCAGTAATAGGCGAAAAAGCCGAAGCGGCCCTTCTCCGCGATCATTTTCAAAAGGCGGATGCAGGCATAGCCCACCACGGCGGCCACAGCCACGCCCACCAGGTAGACCGGCACATCGGCCCAGATGATCCCGGCTTCAAAGGCGTCCTTCAGGCTGAGGATGTTGGCGCCTAGAATGGCGGGGATGGACATGAGGAAGGAGTAGCGCACGGCAAACTTGCGGTCAAAGCCCACAAAGCACCCGGCGGTGATGGTGGTGCCGGAGCGGGAGATGCCCGGGCAGGTGGCGATGGCCTGGCCGATACCCACCACCAGCGCGTCCAGCAGCGTGGCGGACTTTTCCGTCTTGCGGCCCTTTCTCACCCGGTCGCTGGCAAAGAGCAGGCAGCCGGTGACAAGCAAAGCGCCTGCCACGAAGTACATATTGTCTCCCAGGCCCTCTACCAGATCCTTCACCGGCAGCACCACAAAAAGGGGCAGGGTGCTCACGATGATGAGCAGGATCAGCCGCCGGGCGGGCGGCACGGGATTGGGCGTGGACCGGTGAGCCAGATCCCGGGCGCCGGCGATCAGCTCCCCGATCATGTCCCGGATATCGGACCAGTAGGCCACAAACACCGCCACCAGTGTGCCCAGGTGCAGCAGCACATCAAAAAACTCGGGAGTCTTGGTGCCGGTGGTGTGGAGCAGATGCTCGGCGATGGCCAGATGGCCGGAGCTGGAGATGGGCAGGAATTCGGTGATTCCCTGAATGAGCCCCAGGATCACGGATGAAAACAAAGTCATGGGCAAAGCCTCCTAATTTCGCTCATAATGAAGTCAGTATAGCACGGCCGGGGTAAAAATTCCAGCGGTATTTCCCGAAAACAAGGAGAGCCGCCGAAGCGGCTCTCCCATGGCTTACGATGTTTATTATCCCTCCATACGGCTGAGGGCGTCCTTGGCGGCGGACTGCTCCGCCTCCTTCTTGCTGTGGCCGGAGCCGGTGCCCACAGGCTGGTCGTTGAGCAGCACCTGGGCCCGGAAGGTCTTGTCGTGGTCAGGCCCTTCTTCACCGATCATCCGGTAGCTGAGCACCTGATCCGCCTGGCGCTGGACCAGCTCCTGCAGGGCGGTCTTGTAGTCCCGGCGGCGTTCCTCCACCGCCTCCTCCTTCTCCGCATCCAGCAGCACCCGATGGATGAGGGCGGACGCGGCGCCGATGCCGCCGTCCAAGTACACGGCGGCAAACACCGCCTCCGTGGCGTCGGCCAGGATGGAGGTGCGCTGGCGGCCTCCGCCGGCCTCCTCGCCCCGTCCCAGCTTCAAATAGGACCCCAGGTCCAGCTTGCGGGCCACCTCATAGAGGCTCTGCTCGCACACCAGCGCCGCCCGGATCCGGGTCAGGTCGCCCTCCGGCAGGTCCGGGTGCTGGGCAAAGAGAAATTCCGCCGTGACGAATCCCAGCACGGAATCTCCCAGAAACTCCAGCCGCTCGTTGCTGCGCAGATGGGCGCTGCGGTGCTCGTTGGCGTAAGAGCTGTGGCTCAGCGCCTCACTGAGGAGCCCGCGGTCCCGAAAGGTGTAATTCAGTTTTTTCTCCAGTTCCTCCATGGCGTCTCTCTCCAAAAGGAAGCCCCGCGCAGGGCGGGGCGGTTCCTCATCTTATTTATTCAGCTTTCCCGCGATGTAGTTCACCGCGTCCCCGACGGTCTTGAGGCCGCTCAGATCCTCCTCCTGGGTCTCACCGATCTCGAACTCCTCTTCCATGGCCATCACCAGTTCCACCAGGTCCACGGAATCGGCGCCCAGATCTTCCTCGAAGGAGGTCTCCATGGTCACCTCTTCCGGCTCCATGGCAAACTGCTCGGCCACCAGGTCTTTCATCGTCTGAAAAATCTCTTCATTCGACATGCTGTTCACTCCTTACGGGATGTTGGGATGTACTCGCTGGGGTAATCATACGGCAACACCCGCGCCGGTGTCAATAGGGGAAGAAAATTTTTACATTTCCCCCTGAACGCGCATATGGTCGATATTTGCGGCAATGTCGGCGATAAAGCCGCTCTGGGCATATTCCGCCGCCCGGAGCACGGCATTGGTGATGGCCCGGGCATCAGAT
>CABQCB010000207.1 GCA_902462475.1 uncultured Oscillibacter sp.
GCGGCGGCGCTGGCGCAGGCGGCGGCCGTCCTCAACGAGGCCAAGCGGCCCCTGGTGTACTTCGGCGGCGGCGTCATCTCCGCCGGAGCGGCGCCATTGCTGCGGCAGCTGGTGGAAAAGGCGGGCATCCCCGCCGTCCACACCCTCATGGCCGCCGGGGCCCTGCGGTGGGACGACCCCATGAACCTGGGCATGCTGGGCATGCACGGCCGGTACAGCGCCAACCGGGCCGTGGAGGAGGCGGACGCCCTCCTGTGCGTGGGAGCCCGGTTTTCCGACCGGGTGGCCCTCCGGCCCGAGGGCTTCGCCCGCCGGGCCAAGGTGGTGCAGATCGACATCGACGAAAGCGAGATCGGCAAGAACGTGGCGGCGGACGTGTCCGTGCCCGGAGACGCGGCGGCGGCCCTGGAGGCCCTCATCCCTCTCCTCCGTCCCACGGACCGGACGGCGTGGATGGAAGACCTCCGCGCCTGGCAGGCCAAGGACTACCGGCCCCGGGAGGAGAAAACGCACCTCCAGCCCCACCGGATCTTGGAGGACATCTCGTCCATGGCGGGCGAGGACGCGGTGTATGTCACGGACGTGGGCCAGCACCAGATGTGGTCGGCCCAGTACCTGCACCACACGGCCCCCCGGCAGTTCCTCACCAGCGGCGGCCTTGGCACCATGGGTTTTGGCTACGGTGCCGCCATCGGGGCCCAGCTGGCGCTGGGACGGCAGCGGCGGGTGGTGATGCTCACCGGCGACGGCAGCTTCCACATGAACCTCAACGAGGCCTGCACCGCCGTCAGCTACGGATTGCCCATCATCACCGTCATCTTCAACAACCAGGTGCTGGGCATGGTCCGCCAGTGGCAGACGCTGTTTTACGATCATCGGTACGCCGCTACGGACCCCTGCCGGGCCACGGATTTCGTGAAGGTGGCGGAGGGCTTCGGCCTGAAGGGCTGGCGGTGCACCACACCGCAGCAGTTCCATGAAGCATTTCAAAAGGCATTGCAGGAAGACGGCCCCGTTTGGATCGACTGCGCCATCGGCAAGGACGAGGTGGTGCTGCCCATGATCCCCGGCGGAGGCGGTCTGGAAGATATCATCATGACGTGAAAGGAGTTACGGTTATGAAGCAGACGAACGTTGTCACCATGCTGACGGAAAATCCCAATGGGGTGCTGGGCCGCATTATTGCCCTCTTTGGCCGCCACGGCGTGACCATCGACAGCCTGAGCGTCTCCGCCACGGCGGAGCAGGGCGTCAGCCGCATCACCGTGACGACCCTGTGCAGCCGCCAGCTCACCCAGCTGGCCCTCCAGGCCCGGCGTCTGGTGGATATCCGCCAGGTGACGCTGCTGGAGGGCGGCGCGCAGCGGGAGGTGCTGGAGGTGAAGCTCCGCCGCTGTGATGAGGGCCTTTTTGACCTGGCCCGCCGCTGCGGCGCGGCGCTGCTCACCGCCGACGACGGCTGCCCGGTGCTGGAATGCGCCGATACCCCCGCCGCGCTGGACGCGCTGCTGGCAGAGCTGGAGCCTTACCAGGTGGCGGAGCTGAGCCGCACGGTGGTGGCCGCCCCGGCCCTGCGGGCGGCGGCCGCCTGGGCCTGAGAGACCGCTTTTCCTGTGTTCCACATAAAAAACCAACAGACAACCAAGAAACAGCCAAGAAGAAAAGGAGAAATGAAGCCATGTCCATCAAGAAGTATTACGACAGCGACTGCAACCTGGGAGTTCTGGACGGCAAGACCGTAGCCGTCATCGGCTTTGGCAGCCAGGGCCACGCCCATTCCGAGAACCTGGCCGAAAGCGGCGTGAACGTGGTGGTGGGTCTGCGCAAGGGCTCCGGCCACTGGGAAAAGGCCGCCGCCTTTGCCGCCGAGCACCCCAACTTCCGCGTCATGGAGGTGGAGGAGGCGGCCGCCGCCGGCGACATCGTCATGATGCTGGTGCCCGACGAGCTGGCCGCGGACATCTACAACAAGCAGGTCGCTCCCTACATGACCGAGGGCAAGACGCTGGCCTTTGCCCATGGCTTCAACATCCACTTCAAGACCATCGTGCCCCCTGAAAACGTGGACGTCATCATGATCGCCCCCAAGGGCCCGGGCCACACGGTGCGCAGCCTCTACCGGGACGGCCGGGGCGTGCCCAGCCTCATCTGTGTGGAGCAGGACTACTCCGGCCGGGCCAAGGACACGGCTCTGGCCTATGCCTGCGGCATCGGCGCGGGCCGGGCGGGCATCCTGGAGACCACCTTCAAGGAGGAGACGGAGACCGACCTCTTCGGCGAGCAGGCGGTGCTGTGCGGCGGCGTGTGCGAGCTGATCCACGCGGGCTTCGAGACGCTGGTGGAGGCGGGCTACGCCCCGGAGATGGCCTACTTTGAGACCTGCCACGAGATGAAGCTCATCATCGACCTGATCAACGAGGGCGGCTTTGCCAAGATGCGCTACTCCATCTCCAACACCGCCGAGTACGGCGACTACCGCACCGGCAAGCGCCTCATCACTGAGGAGACCCGCAAGGAGATGCGCAATATCCTCCGGGAGATCCAGGACGGCACCTTTGCCTCCGAGTTCCTCACGGAGATGAACCCCAACGGCGGCCGGCGCACCCACTTCCTGGCCCAGCGCCGCATGGCGGCGGAGCACCCCATCGAGAAGGTGGGCGCCCAGCTGCGGGCCATGATGAGCTGGCTGAAAAAGTGAGCGGAGGCAAAGCGATGCGAAGTGACAATGTGAAAAAGGGCAGCGAGCGCGCTCCCAACCGCAGCCTCTTCTACGCCCTGGGCTATACCCCCGAGGAGCTGGAGCGGCCCCTCATCGGCGTGGTCTCGGCGTACAGCGAGATCGTCCCCGGCCACATGCACCTGGATAAGCTTGCCCAGGCGGTCAAGTCCGGCGTGGAGATGGCCGGCGGCACCCCCATTCTCATCCCCGCCATCGGCGTTTGCGACGGCATCGCCATGGGCCATGTGGGCATGAAGTACTCCCTGGCCAGCCGGGAGCTCATCTGCGACAGCGTGGAGACCATGCTCATGGCCCACCAGCTGGACGGACTGGTGCTGGTGCCCAACTGCGACAAGATCGTGCCGGGCGTGGTCATGGCCGCCGTGCGCATGGACGTGCCGGCGGTGGTGTGCTCCGGCGGGCCCATGCTCTCGGGCACCTACGGCGGCGAGTCCGTGAGCCTTTCCAAGATGTTTGAGGCGGTGGGCGCCTACAAGGCCGGGCACATCACCGATGCCCAGCTGGAGGACTGCACGGAAAACTGCTGCCCCAGCTGCGGCAGCTGCTCGGGCATGTACACGGCAAACTCCATGAACTGCCTGTGCGAGGCCATCGGCCTTGCCCTGCCGGGCAACGGCACCATCCCCGCCCCCTACTCCAAGCGCCTCCAGCTGGGCAAGCGCTCCGGCATGGCCATCATGGACCTGGTGCGCCGGGGCGTCACCGCCCGCCAGATCGTCACGGAGCGCTCCATCCGCAACGCCCTCACCTGCGACATGGCCCTGGGCTGCTCCACCAACACGGTGCTGCACC
>CABQCB010000208.1 GCA_902462475.1 uncultured Oscillibacter sp.
GGCTCACCTGCATATGGGAGGTGGTCAGCTCCAGATGGTACCGCTTGGCCGGGTCCGTGATGCTGCCACCGGCGAAGAACACGCCCCGCAAAAACGCAGACCGGCAGCACTCCTCCTCCAGCATACCGAAGTTGATGTGCAAAACGGGGTTCTGCCTGGGATCGTAGCCCAGGAGGTTGATGATATGGTCCAGCTTTTTTCTGTCCGTCAGCTGGAACACCCGCTTGCCCTCCTGCTGCTCCGGCTCCGGCTGACGGTCAAACCGCAGTCCGAACGCCCGGTGGAACAGGCGGGGCAAGCGGGCGGCAAAATTGGGGTTTTCCGTCACCACCCGCACCTCGCCCGGGTGGAAGGTGCTGCAATAGAGCAAGATGCCGTAGGCCTCCGCCCGGGCGCAGCACAGCCGCTGTACCGGAAGCCGGCACAGCTCGTTTTTGGTGTCATAGGAAAAGGACATGTCGGTTTCCTCTCTGATGTATCGGACGCGGTTTACTCCACGCGGTAAATGTCGTCCCGGAAGGCCCTGCCCTCCCCGGCGATGCGGACGCTGCGCTCGGCGTGCAGCAAAATAAGCTCCCGGGCCAGATGGCCGGGGTGGTGGCGCACGTAGCCGTTTTTCACCGTGGCCACCGGGCGGTCCACGATCTCCACCCCCAGCGCCTCGCACGCCTCCTTGTCACAGCGCAGCAGCTCGGCGCCTTCCTCGGCATACCGGGCGGCCACGCCCTTGGGAATGGGGGAGGAATTGGTCAGGCACAGGTGGAAAAGTCCCTGGGAGGAGTGCTCGAAAATAGCGCGGATATGGTCCGAGACCGTATACCCCTCCGTCTCCCCCTCCTGAGTCATGACGTTGCAGACATAGACCTTCAGGCCGTTGCAGTCCCGGATAGCGTCCACGATGCCGTCCACCAGGAGATTGGGGATGACGCTGGTGTAGAGGCTGCCAGGCCCCAGCACCACCATGTCCGCCTCCCGGATGGCGCTGACCGCGTCCGGCAGCGCCTTGGGATGCTCCGGCACCAGCCGCACCTGGCGGATGCGGCAGTCCTCCTGTTTTTTGCAGTAAAAAATCTTCGACTCGCCTATCACCGTGGCGCCGTTTTCAAATTCCGCCTGCAGCTGGACGTCCGCCGTGGTCACCGGCAGCACCCGTCCCGTGAGGGCCAGTACCTCGCCCATGCGGCTCACCGCCACATCAAAGGACGGGGAGATGCCGTTCATGGCGGCCAAAAAGAGGTTCCCGAAGCTCTGCCCGGCCAGGGAGCCTTCCGTAAAGCGGTAGTGCAGCAGCTCGCTCATAAGAGGCTCCGTGTTGGCCAGCGCCTCCATACAGTTGCGGATATCCCCCGGCGGCGGCATGCCCAGGTCCTGGCGCAGCATGCCGGACCCGCCGCCGTCATCGGCCACTGTCACCACGGCGGAGAGGTTTTCCGTATAGTGCTTCAATCCCCGCAGCATGGTGGAAAGGCCGTGTCCGCCGCCAATGACCGCCACCCGGGGACCGTGTTCTTTCGGCACCCGGTATGAAATATGGTTTCGCTCCATAACGTCTCCTTCCTCAGCTCTCACGGCTCATGTCCCGGTGGGTCTCCTGCACCTGGTAGCCCTGGGCGCGGATAAACTCCGTCAAAGCGTGTGCCACCGCCACGGAGCGATGGTGGCCGCCGGTGCAGCCCACGCCGATAAAGAGGCCGGTCTTGCCCTCCTCGGCGTACAGCGGCAGCGTCAGGGCCAGCAGATCCTCCAGCCGCTTCATGAAGCTGCCCGTCTGAGGAAAGCTGAATACATAGTCCCGCACCGCATCGTCCAGCCCCGTCTGGTGGCGCAGCTCGTCGATGTAAAAGGGATTGGGCATGAAGCGCACGTCGAAAATAAGATCCGCTTCCAGAGGCAGACCGTACTTGAAGCCAAAGGACGCAACCGTCACGGAAAGTCCGCCCTTTTCCCCCTTTCCATCAAAGATCCGCAAAAGCTCCATCCGCAGCTGGGCCGTGGAGGTCTTGGATGTGTCGATCACAAAATCAGCCCGCTCCCGGACAGGGGCAAGCAGCTCCCGCTCCTTCTCCACCGCAGCCTCCAGAGACAGTGTGCCGTCACTGAGGGGGTGGCGCCGCCGGGTCTCCTTGTACCGCTTGATGATGGTCTCAGGCGACGCCTCCAAAAACAGCATCCGGCACTGGCCTTCCATGCTCTTGAGCTTATCCAGCACATCAAAAAGCTCCGTAAAGGAGCTGGCAGTACGCACATCATACACCAGGGCCACCCGCTGATAGCGGCTGGAGCCTGCGGCGCAGAACTCCGCAAACTTCAGAATCATGGCCGCCGGCATGTTGTCCACGATATAAAAGCCCATATCCTCCAGGAAAGAGGCCGTCTTGCTCTTGCCTCCTCCGGAGAGGCCGGAGATAATCAAAATTTCCAAAAGGGTGCCTCCTTACTCCACGATCCGCACTTCCGGCTCCAGTGTGACGCCGGTGGCGTCCAGCACCCGCCGACGCACCTGCTCCATCAGCTCCAGCACATCGGCGCAGGTGGCGCCGCCCCGGTTGATGACAAAGCCCGCGTGCTTCTCGCTGACCTGGGCGCCGCCCACGGTCAGTCCCTTCAATCCGCACTGGTCGATGAGTGTACCGGCAAAGTGGCCCGCAGGCCGCTTGAAGGTACTGCCGGCGCTGGGGTACTCCAGGGGCTGGCTGGCCTTCCGCCGTCCCATCAGCTCCCGCATCTGCGCCCGGATGGCCTCCTTGTCCCCGGGTGTCAGGCGCACGACCGCGTCCAGCGCCACCGCGTCGGGCCGATCGGTCAGCAGGCTGCCCCGGTAGCGGAACGCCATCTCCTCCCCGCTAAGGCAGCGGATCCCCTCGTCCGGGAAGAGCACATGCACGTTCTGCACCACCTGGCACATCTCTCCCCCGTAGGCACCGGCGTTCATGGCCAGGGCGCCGCCCAGCGTGCCCGGAATGCCGTGGGCAAATTCCAGCCCCGTCAGCCCCAGGTCGCAGGCAAAGGACGCAAGGCGGGCCAGGAAAACGCCGCAGGAGGCGCGGATGGTGCCGCTCTCCTGCCCCTTCTCCAGGCTGGTCAGCCCAGCCGAAAGATCGATCACAAGACGGTCCAGTCCCCGGTCCGGGCAAAGCAGGTTCGTGCCGTTGCCGATCACCAGAGGCCGGGCACCGCACTGGCGGGCAAAGTCCACCAGCAGCACCACCTGCTCAGGCCGCTTGGGAAAGGCCATGCGCCGGGCAGGCCCTCCGATGCGAAAGGAAGTGTGACGGCTCATGGGTTCCTCCGCCGTCATCTCCAGGTCCGGCAGATAAGATGCCGCCCATTGATCCAGTTCTTCAAACCACTCCATACTGGCTGCTCCTGTCCATTCAAAGTACGCGCCCCAGGAAGGCCGCGCCGATGATGCCCGCGTCGTTGCCCCGCTCCGCCCGCAGGATACGGGTGCTGCGTCCGCCGTGGCGGGCAAAGCTCTCCGTCTCCACGATCCGGCGCAGCGGCTCCAGCAGCAGCGCCTCC
>CABQCB010000209.1 GCA_902462475.1 uncultured Oscillibacter sp.
CGACGACGTCAACAAGATCCGCTGCATCAAGATGGAGCTGGGTGAGCCCGACGCCTCCGGCCGCCGCCGTCCCATCGAGGTCCCCGGCAGCGAGTTTGACCTGGATGTGGACTGCGTCATCATGGCCCTGGGCACCAGCCCCAACCCCCTGATCAAGGACACCACCCGTGGCCTGGAGATCAACAAGAAGGGCGGCATCGTGGTCAACGAGGACGGCCTGACCTCCAAGGACAGCGTGTATGCCGGCGGCGACGCCGTCACCGGTGCCGCTACCGTCATTCTGGCCATGGGCGCCGGCAAGACTGCCGCCCGTGCCATCGACGAGCAGCTGAGCAAGAAGTAAACCAAACACAAAAAATGATGCGGACCCACGGTCCGCATCATTTTTTTATGGGAAGAATCTTTGCCCGGGAAAAGCCTTGCGCGAGCGGCTGAAAGACGGTTCTGCGGCAAAGGAGCGGCGATGCGATTTGTCGAATTTTCTTGACAAGAGGACAGATCTGAGGCAGACTGGGCATATAGATCGATATAAGGAGGCGGAAACCATGCCCTATTGCAGAAACTGCGGTGCGGAGATCAATGAGTATGCGCTGACCTGCCCCAAGTGCGGCGCCCAGCAGCGTTCGGAGTCCTCTCCGGCGCCATCCGATGAGGGCGGATTTTTGTGGGGACTTCTGGGCTGCTGCATCCCCATTGCGGGACTGATTTTGTTCCTGGTGTGGAAGGACACCAGGCCCAACACAGCCAAGGCGGCGGGCATCGGTGCGCTGGTGTGCGTGGGCGCGTATGTGCTGCTGTATGCGCTGGCGTTTGTGGTCGGCATTGGCTCGGCCGTGATCACCTGAGGTGCGGGACCGGGTATACAAGTGGCTGCCCATCGTCTTCGGCTGCCATTGCAGGCCGGAACGGTCGTTTTTCTACCATGGCAAGCAGTTCCCTTTGTGCGCCCGCTGCACAGGGGAGCTGGTGGGAATCCTGATAGCGGCGGGCAGCTGGTGGCTGTGGCAGCCCACTGCGGTGCTGGCACTGGTGCTGCTGGTGCCGCTGGTGGTGGATGGCCTGGTGCAGCTGTGCACGGCCTATGAAAGCCGGAATTACCGGCGCCTTTGGACCGGGCTGCTCTTTGGCTACGGCTTAGCTGCCCTGTTTTTCCTGTCCACGGCCTGGGTCTTCCATCAGGGACGGGCCTTGGGCCTTGCATGGAAAAGCGGACTATCATAATAAAAAGGACATGTGCATCCGGCACATGTCCTTTTTTATTTGAATGACTGCCTGCGCGTTTACAGGTCCACCACGGTGACAGCGTGCCCGGTGGCGGGCAGGAACTTGTTCAATAGGTCCGCGGTCTTCAGCTTCAGGCTGCTGGTGCAGATGCAGGGGTGGCAGGAAAACCACTCCGCCTCGTAGACCTCCCGCTCCATGAGCAGCGTCACGGCGTGCTCCGTGTCGTTCATCAGGCCCAGCACGGTGGCGGAGCCGGGCGTGCAGTGCAGCAGGTTCCAAAGCTCCTCCTCCGGGGCAAAGGAGAGCCGGGCAGAGCCGATCTGGTGGCTTAGGTCCTTGGTGTGGAAGGGCTTGTCCGGCCCCATGGCCAAAAGGTAGAACTTAGTCTTCTGCCGGTTGCACAAAAAGAGGTTTTTGCAGATGGGCATGCCCAGCACAGCGCTGACGGCCGCACACTTTTCCATGTTGTCCGCCGGGTCACTGGATACCCGGTCATAGTCGATGTCCAGACGCTCCAGCATGTCAAAGGCCGCCTCCTCCTGGGGGAGGAGGGGACCCTCGGGTCGGGTGTTATGGAACAGGGGAGAAAGATACACGGCTCACGCCTCCTCCAGCAGCTTTTCGCCGGCGCGGTAAATGTCGCCGGCACCCACGGTGAGGACCAGGTCGCCGGGCTGGACGGTCTTGCGCAGGGCCTCGGTCACCTTGTCCAGGGTGGAGCAGTATACGGCGCCGGGGATGTTGCGGCAGAGGTCGGCGGAGGAAATGCCCAGGGTGTTCTGCTCCCGGGCGGGGAAGATCTCCGCCAGAATGGCCACATCCGCCAGTTTCAGCTCCTCCACGAACCGGTCGAAGAAAGCGGCGGTGCGGGAGTAGGTGTGGGGCTGGAAGGCCACCACCAGGCGCTTGTACCCCAGGTCCCGGGCCGTGGTGAGCAGGGCATGGATCTCGTCGGGGTGGTGGGCGTAGTCGTCGTAGACCTCGGCACCGTGGAAGGTGCCCTTGTGCTCAAAGCGGCGTCCGGCACCGGCAAAGGACGCAAGACCCTCCTCCACAGCCTTGCCCGGCAGATCCAGCGCATAGGCGGCAGAGGCGGCGGCCAGGGCGTCCAGCACGTTGTGGCGGCCGTAGACGTGCAGCTTCACATGGGCATAGAGCTTGCCGTGGATCAGGATGTCGAACACAGGGTGACCATCCTCCTCCGTGAGGTTGGCGGCGGTGCAGTCGGCAGGGTTTTCCAGACCGAAGGTGAAGATGGGGTGCTTCAGCCCGGCCACGGACTCCATGGCGCCGGAGTTGTCGGCGTTAACGATGACGGAGCCGCGGGAGGGCACCAGGTCGGCGAATTTGTGGAAGGAGTGCTCGATGTCCTGCAGATCCTTGAAAAAGTCCAGGTGATCGGCTTCCACGTTCAAAATCACCGCCACGGTGGGGAAGAAGCTCAGGAAGCTGTTGCAGTATTCGCAGGACTCCAAAATAATGGTGTCGCCCTGGCCCACCCGGTAGCCGGAGTGGAGCAGGGGCAGGGTGCCGCCGATCATGACGGTGGGATCTGCCTCCGCGGCCATGAAGATGTGGGTGCACATGGAGGTAGTGGTGGTCTTCCCGTGGGTGCCGGACACGCACAGCGCGTTGGGGTAGCGCTGCATGATGGCGCCCCAGGCCTGGGCGCGCTCGTAGACGGGGATGCCCCGGGCCACGGCACCGGCGATCTCCGGGTTTTCGTCGTGGACGGCGGCGGTGCGGATCACCAGATCGCAGTCTCCCAGATTGTCGGCATTGTGCCCGATGGAGACAGGGATGCCCAGCGCGCGCAGATGGGCCACCGTTTCACTCTCGTTCATGTCGGAGCCCTGGACCTCCAGGCCCATGCCCTTGAGCACTTCCGCCAGGGGGCACATGCTGACGCCGCCGATGCCCACCAGGTGGGCCCGCTTGCCGGGAACGATGAATTCGCGGATGGGAAGGGGATTGTTCATCATGGAAAAGAACTTCCTTTCAATCGCCTCCGCATTGCATTGCCGGAGGCGGCATTGTATAATCATAAGCAATTTATTATAGTATATTTGGATGGAAAATGCAACCGAAAGCAGGGGAGAAACCATGGACGGGATTCCGGCATATGTGGATGAGATCTTATGGACATTGGAGCGCGGCGGGTATGCGGCCTGGTGCGTGGGCGGCTGCGTGCGGGATCGGTTTTTGGGCCGGGAGCCCCAGGACTGGGATGTGACCACCTCCGCCCGGCCGGAGCAGACCATGGCGCTGTTCGGCGCACGGGCCCTGCCCACCGGAC
>CABQCB010000210.1 GCA_902462475.1 uncultured Oscillibacter sp.
GCCAAGAAGCTGGTGTCCACCCTCAAGCAGGAGATCGGCATCCCCATCCAGCTGCACACCCACGATACCTCCGGCAACCAGGTGGCCACCTACCTCTGCGCCGCCGAGGCCGGCGTGGACGTGGTGGACTGCGCCATCAGCTCCATGGCGTCGCTGACCAGCCAGCCCTCCCTCAACGCCGTGGTGGCGGCCCTCCAGGGCACCGAGCGGGATACGGGCCTGGATCTGCAGCGCCTCCAGAGCCTGAGCGACTACTGGGAGGACGTGCGCAAGCGCTACGACTCCTTTGAAGGCGGCATCAAGTGCCCCTCCACGGATATCTACCGCTATGAGATCCCCGGCGGCCAGTACACCAACCTCAAGCCCCAGGTGGAGTCCCTGGGTCTGGGCAGCCGCTTCATGGAGGTCAAGGAAAACTACCGCAAGGTCAACGAAATGCTGGGCGACATCGTGAAGGTGACGCCTTCCTCCAAGATGGTGGGAGACCTTGCCATCTTCATGACCCAGAACCAGCTGACCCCGGAAAACATTGTGGAAAAGGGCGAGGCCCTGGCCTTCCCCGACAGCGCCGTCAGCTACTTCTCCGGCATGATGGGCCAGCCTGCCGGCGGCTTCCCCAAGGATCTGCAGAAGGTGGTCCTCAAGGGCAAGGAGCCCATCACCTGCCGTCCCGGCGAGCTGCTGCCGCCTGTGGACTTTGAGGCCAAGAAGCGGGAGATGGCGTCCTTCGACCCCGATCCCACCTGGCGGGCCGTGCTCAGCTACTGCCTGTATCCCAAGGTAGTGGAGGAGTATGTGAAAAACCGCAAGGAGTACGGTTATATCATGCGCCTGGGCAGCCATGTGTTCTTCCACGGCCTGGCGGTGGGCGAGACCAACAAGGTGGACATCGCCGACGGCAAGACCCTGGTCATCAAGTACCTGGGCCTGGGCGAAGTGGACAGTGAGGGCATGCGCACCGTCAGCTTCGAGCTCAACGGTATCCGCCGGGATGTGCAGGTGCCCGACGAGGCGGCCCAGAAGAACATCGTCAAGGTCCCCATGGCCGACCCTGAGGACAAGAGCCAGGTGGGTGCCTCCATCCCCGGCGCGGTCAGCAAGATCGCCGTCAAGCCCGGCGACACGGTGGAGAAGAACCAGACTCTGGTGACCATCGAGGCCATGAAGATGGAGACTGCCATCACCGCCCGCATGAGCGGCACGGTGGACAGCGTCTGCATCAAGGAAGGCGACACGGTCAAGGGCGGTCAGCTCCTGATCACGTTGAAGTGATTTCCCTGAAAGCCCCCGGCATCAGCCGGGGGCTTTTTGTTGTGCAAAATCTACAAAAACAAAGGAAAATGAAGGAAGAATGCGGCACCTCTTTTGGATGAAAAGCAGGGCAAAATCTAAAAACTGCAAGATAAAGAAAAATAACTTGCAAAAAAATCCGAAAAAACTGAAATGGGCCTTGAAAAATGAAGGCTGATGCGGTATGATATGCACCATGAACATAGCACCTGAAACCAAAAAGGAAAGAGGAATGTACCATGAAGAAGATTCTGTCTTTGCTGATGGCCGCCATGATGATGGCTTCCGTGCTGGCTGGCTGCGGTTCCACGGAGGAAACTCCCGCTGAGTCCGCTCCCGAGGGCGAGACTCCTGTGGAGAGCACCGGCGAGGCCACCGGCTCCGGCGTGGAGCTGAAGTTCTCCACCGGCGGCGAGCAGGGCACCTATTACGGCTTCGGCAACGTGCTGGCCCAGGCCATCACCTCCGCCGGCACCGGCACCAAGGTCACCGCCGTCACCAGCAACGGCTCTCAGGACAACATCGAGCAGATGGAGATGAACACCCGTCAGCTGGGCTTCGTCCAGTCCGACGTGATGAGCTATGCCTATGAGGGCACCAACCTCTTTGAGGGCATGCCCGTCACCGGCTTCTCCACCGTGGCCGCTCTGTACATGGAGCAGGTGCAGATCGTCACCTGCGATCCCGAGATCAAGACCGTGGCTGACCTGAAGGGCAAGACCGTGTCCATCGGCGCCGCCGGCTCCGGCGTGTTCTACAACGCCGTGGATATCCTCAGCGCCTACGACCTGGACTATGAGACCGACATCAAGGCCCAGTATCAGGACTTCGGCGACAGCGCCGACGCCCTGCAGGACGGCAAGATCGACGCCGCCTTCGTGGTGGCCGGTGCTCCCACCGTGGCCATCACCACCCTGGCTACCTCCAAGGATACCTACCTGGTGAGCCTGGATGATGAGCACATCGCCAAGCTCCAGGAGACCTCTCCCTACTACTCCAAGTACGTGATCCCCGCCGACACCTATGAGGGCGTGCCCGAGGCCACCACCGTGGCAGTCAGCGCCGTGATCATCGCCCGGGACGACGTCTCCGACGCCGATGTGTACAACATCGTCTCCACCATCTTCGAGAACAAGGATTCCCTGGCCCACGACAAGGCCAAGGAGCTGGACCTGGAGTTTGCCGCCGGCGTGACCAACGTTCCCTATCATCCCGGTGCCGCTCAGTACTTCGCTGAAAAGGGCATCGAGGTGCCCACCAAGTAAGTCCGGCACCCAAAACTGAAAAGCCATGACGGAACTACGGCGGATCACTCCGCCGTAGTTCCTTGGTATCATGGACTGTTCAGAACGTGTAAAAAACCTGTAATCAACCTGTGTGAGGGGGAACCCAATGGGACTGTTCAAGAAAAAGAACACGGAGCAGGACGTGCTGGCGCAGACTGAGCACGACGCCTCCGTGGGAACGGCCGCGGATGTAGAAGCGGTCATGAAAAAATACGACCGGGAGTCCAACACCCGGACGTGGGAGGGGACGCCCAAGCTGCTCATCCGCATCCTGATGGCAGCCTTTGCCGCCTACTCCATCGTGGATACGGTGTTTCTCACCGTGCTGCCCCAGCGGCGGCTGCCCATCTTCATGGGCATGATCCTGCTGATCGGCTTTTTGACCTTCCCGGCCAAAAAGGGCGACGGCCGGGTCAACCACATGCCCTGGTACGACGTGCTGCTTTTGATCGCCGGCCCCGGCGCCTATTTCTTCTATGCCATCAACGCGGAAAAGGTCATCCAGATGTCCGCCCGTGTCATGCAGAACCACCTTTACATGATCGTGGGTCTCATTGCCATTTTGGCGCTGGTAGAGCTTTGCCGCCGGTGTGTGGGATTGCCCATTTTGTGCGTGGCGGGCGCGCTGCTCATCTACACCTTCTTCAACCTGATGGGGTCCAACCCCTTCTCCGCTGAGCAGCTGCGCATGACCATCTACCAGGTGATCCGCACCATGTTCTATACCACCAACGGTATTTTCGGCGGCCCGGTGAACGTGTGTGCCAAGTTCATCGTGGTGTTCATCATCTTCGGCGCGTTTCTGGAGCGCACCGGCATCGCCAGCTTCTTTATCAGCCTGGCCAACGCCGTGGCCGGCGCCGCCCCCGGCGGCCCCGCCAAGGTGGCTGTCATCTCCTCCGCCCTGTGCGGCATGGTGTCCGGCTCCTC
>CABQCB010000211.1 GCA_902462475.1 uncultured Oscillibacter sp.
CAGTTTCATGGAGCCCGTCCGGCCCCGTTTGGTGCTGCATGCCTCTGCGGGGCTGCTGCGGATCTTGTTTTTGGTGTGGCTGGCAGGCGCCATCGCGGTGATGGGGTGGAAGATCCTCTCCCATCTGATATTCCGCCGAAGGCTGCTGCGGGAGGCCCAGGCGCCGGGGGAGGCGCTTTTGGCCCAATGGAGAGAGGAATTGAAGCGGGCCAACGTGAAAAAGCCCAAGTGGAAGCTGGTGATCTCTCCCCAGGCCACCACGCCGCTTTCCATCGGTCTGTGGCCCCGTACTACCCGGGTGGTGCTGCCGGAGCGGACCTACTCCCGGGAGGAGCTGACTTTGATCCTCCGTCATGAGATCGTCCACCTGAGCCGCATGGACGCCTGGGGCAAGTTTTTCCTGGCGTTCTGCACGGCCATCTGTTGGTTCAACCCGCTGATGTGGGTGGCCATGCGGAAGAGCGCGGACGATCTGGAGCTCAGCTGCGACGAGGCTGTGGCGGCGGAGCTGGACGAGGCAGAGCGGCGCCGGTATGCATCGCTGCTGCTGGACACCGCCGGTGACGAGCGGGGCTTTACCACATGCCTGTCCGCCTCGGCCAAAGCCCTGCGCTACCGGCTCCGGGGCATCGTGCACCCTCTGCGCCGCACCTCCGGGGCCCTGACGGTGGGACTGGTGTTTTTCATCCTGTGCATGAGCTGCGGCTATGTCTCCCTGGCGGTGGACAGCGGCACCGTGGGCGATCAGGTCTGGCCGGAGCAGGATACAGCGTATGCCATCACGGACGTGGTGCGGAAGGTCAATGGCCGATGGGTGCCCTACATCTGTCTGGATGAGACGGCCTTCCGGACATATCTGGCGGCCCTGCCCACCTCCGATGTGATGGGGAGGTACAGCTACTCCGAAGATATCTGGGCACTGCGGTTCGACCAGAAGGAGGGACCGGTGCACTGGATCCGTCTGGCGGACGATCTGATGGAGACGTGGCCACGGGATGAAGCGCATTATGAATATGCGTATCTGCCCCAGCGCATCGACTGGGACTACCTGGACACACTGCTGCTGCGGGAGCCGGAGCTCACGGTGAGATACATGGAGTCTACTCCGGAGGGAGATCGGCTGGAGCTGAGCTATGCCGCCACGTTGATAGAGCTCATCGACCTTACCCAGGAAAAAGTGCTGGCGCAGGAGGATGTGGATCCGGAGTACCTGTCAGGCTTTAGCAATGGAGCGGTCACCTGGATGGACTTGGACTTTTTCTGGCCTCCGGCAGAGGACTTCACTGTGGAGGTGGTGCCTCTTTCCGAAGGGGAGCCCTATACGCTGACCATGGATGCCCAGGACACGGTGCTGCCGGTGACGGTACAGCATGCCCGGTATATCGTTCGGGCAACGCTTGCAGGGGAGAATGGTACCCGCTATCAGGCGGAGTATCAGTTCATCCTGGAAAATGGAGAATAGAAAAAAGGAAGGTGCCGCCGCCCAGCCGGGCAGCGGCACCTTGCTTTTTTATGAAAATTCCCGCTGATGAGCCTGGAAGAACTCGTAGAACGTACGCACGTTCTCCAGATCGGTCCAGCGGCACCGGGACACGGGGACGCGGTCCAGGTCGTAGATCTCCGCGTCCTTCAAAGAGAGCAGGAACGGCGAGTGGGTGGCGATGACCAGCTGACAGCCGTAAAAGCGCACAGAGTCCTCCAAAAACTGCTTCAGCTCCAGCTGGAGCTGGGCGGAGAGGCTGTTTTCCGGCTCGTCCAGCAGATACAGCGCCTCCTGTCCGATCTCCCGGGTGAAGTACAAAAAAGCACTTTCTCCGTTGGATTTTTCGGGGACATCGTTGGTGATCCGGCTGCGCACGTACTGGGAGCCGCTTTTTCGCTGGGCGTCCACCGTGTCCCGCAGGGCATCCAGATCCTCCAGGGAGCCAAAGTGCAGCTCGGCATGACGCTTTTCCGCGTACTCCGCCAGCAGCTCCCGGCGCCGGACATCGATGCCTTCGTTCATGCAGCGCAGGTCCAGCAGATAGTCGAACACATCGTCACTGGTGATGACCCGGCTCCGCTGTCGGACGGTGGAGGTAAAGGCAGCGGCGGTCTCCGATGCGCACAGATGCAGGTAGTTGTCAAAAAAGGCGCTGCGGTTGTAGACGGCCTTCCGGGGCAGAGACAGCGACTGGCCGATCAGATTCAAGAGCGTGGTTTTGCCGCTGCCGTTGCCGCCGCACAAAATGGTGATGGGTGCGAAGGTCAGGGCAGGCACCTGCTTGGGCGGAAAGAAGCCGAAGGGATAGCGGCTGCCGTAGCAGGTTCGCTTACACTCGGGCGCGTTGGCCAGAAAATGCCACTCTGCCGCTTCCGCCGGCAGCTGAAATCGCCGCAGATAGAGCATCTGCATCCCCCCTTAAAAAAACACCGTCAAAGAAAGTTCCTTTACAGTGTAGCATATCTCGCATCCGGCGCCAAGAAGAATTTAAAATCCATACAAAAGGGACAATGGTCTGCTATTGACAGACAACCGTATGATAGCTATAATACAGTTAGAAAGTGTACTACGGAGATAATACGGTTGGGGAGGTGATTGCCGTGATCTCCTTTGCGGAGTTTGTGCCCCGGGAGGGGAGCCCCCTTTATTTGCAGCTGGTGCGCTACGTGCAGCGGGGCATCGCGGCAGGCACCATTCGTCCAGGAGACGAGCTGCCTTCCCGGCGGGCGCTGGCGGCGCTGCTGGGCGTGAATCCCAATACCATTCAAAAGGCCTGTGCCCTGCTGGAAGAGGAGGGCATCATCGCCTCCCACACCGGCGCCAAAAGCGTGGTGACGGCGGACGAGACCGTGCGTCGCCGATTGACGGAGGAACTGCTGGAGTATGACGCATCCGCCCTGGTGCGGGGCCTGAGACAGATGGGCATTACCCGCGCCCAGGCGGTGGAGCTGGTGGAGCGGCTGTGGGATCAGGAGGAGAGCGTATGAGACGATATACTTCCGTTTTGATGCTGGGGGCCCGGGGCGTAGTCATGCCCTTGATTGCCGTTTTGCTGCTGATGAGCGCGGCGGAGGCGGGGATGTTTTTTCGGGTGCGCTCTGATTTTGCAACCCCCTGGAGCATACAGTATGCGCTTTTGGCGAGCCATGTGGTGTGGGCTTACCGGGCGGCCCTCGTTTTGCTGGCGGCCGCTTGCTGCGTCCATGTGAGCGGCCTGGGCGGCAGCCGGGTCTACTATACCATGCACCGTCTGCGCATCTCGGAGTGGACGGTGACGGTCTTGCTGGGCCTTTGCTATGCCGCGGCGTTTGTGGTGCTGTGGGCGGCCCAGGCAGGGATCTTGACGGCGGTGACGGCGTATTGCGCCGCCCGCGCCGGTGCCGGCGGACAGGCGGTGTTCCTGGTTTCCTGGAACGACGACTTTTTCCATGCCATGCTGCCCCTGGGCCAGTGGACGGGATATGTGCGGCAGCTGCTGATGGCATTGGGAATGGGCATGAGCTGCGCGGTCTGGTCCTTCTGG
>CABQCB010000212.1 GCA_902462475.1 uncultured Oscillibacter sp.
CGCTGGAGGCGCTGCGCTCCGGCACGCTCCGGGGCACCGTCCGCAACGACGCCCTGGGCCAGGCGGAGAGCATCGTGGCCCTCAGCTGCGCCCTGGCCTCCGGCAAAGACGTATCCGAGGCGGTGGAGCTGACGGACGGAAAGTACGTGTGGCTTTCCTATACCGCCGTCACCGCCGCGGACGCCCTGGAGGCGGCGGAGGATGTCCAACCGTGAGAGAAGAAAAAGAGCGCCCGGCTTTCGCCGGGCGCTCTTTTGGCGTGTATCCTTCCCTTCCCGATGTCACAGCTGGTAGAGGGTGATGAGCAGGGGCATGGTGATGATGCAAAGAAGCGTGGTGGAGACATTGATGGCGCCGGCATAGGTACCGTCGGGGCCGTAGACCTGGGCCATCTGGGTGACGGTGGAAGCGGCGGGCGTGGCGGCAGCCAGGAAGCTCACCAGCAAAATGGTCTCCCCGTTGGGGGCCAGGGCGGCAAGGCCGCTGTATTTGAGCAGCACCAGCACCGCCAGGGGGAACACCACCAGCCGCAGGGCCGCCACCTTCCAGATGCTGGGCAGAGTGAAGATGTGCTTCAAATCGATGCCGCCCATGAGCATACCGGCCACGATCATGCTCAGCGGGCCGATCATGGCGGACATGGAGTCCATGGCGCCGGTGACCACGCCCGGCAGGGGGATGCCCAGGAAAAAGAGGGCGGCGCCCACCAGGATGGAGAGGATGTTCACGTTGCCCAGCACCTTTTTCCAGGAAAAGCCCCCCTCCCCGCTGAGGAGAAACCGGCAGTGGCTCCACAAAAGGGGCAGCTGGACGATGATGAACATGCTGGTGAAGATGACCCACTCCTTGCCCAGAATGGCGGTGACGATGGGGATGATGAGGTTGCCGGCGTTGGAGTAGATGACGGAGGCCTGCTCCACTGCGTTGAGGTGCAATGGACGGCGGCAGATCCAGGTCAGGACGAACAGCAGCACATGGATGAGCACCGCCGCGCCCAGGGACAGCGCCAGACCCCGCAGCATGTCCGGCGTGCACTCGATCTGGAAGGCGCCGATGATCAGGCACGGAGTCACCAGGTACAGCGTGACCATAGACAGCACCCGGCTGTCCTCCGGCCGCAGCAGGCGGCACTTCACCGCCAGCCATCCCAGGAAGATGCACAAAAACAGCTGGGCGATCTGATTGAGCAGTAAAAGACCGATCACGAGGCAATTCTCCTTTAAATCACACAAAATCACTTTATTTTAGCAAATTCTGAACGGCCCCGCAAGGGACGCCGCAGCGGATTTTCCGGGGAAAAGAGGCGGCGGCTTGTGCATTATGGCTTTTCCAGCCGGTAGTCGGAGGGACTCATCCCCATGCGGCGGCGGAACAGGCGGGAGAAGTAAAAGGGGTCGGCAAACCCCACGGAGGCGGCCACGGCGCCTACGCTCAGGCCGCTGTGACGCAGCAGCTGGGATGCCCGGTCCAGCCGGTAGTCCGTCAGATATGCCCCGGGTGCGCAGCCGAACACCGAGCGGAACGCCCGGTGGAGGTAGCTGCGGCTCACGCCCACATGGGCCGCCACCGCCTCCACGGAGATGTCCCGGGAGTAGTTTTGCTGGATGAAGGAGGCCCCCCGGCGGGCGTAGTCCTGGAGGGCGTCCGTGCCGTGGGCGGGAGCGGCGTCCATCAAAAGGCCCAGCGCCGCCTGGAGGTACCCCGCCATGCGCACGGCGCTGGGGTAATCCGCCCCCCGGGCCTTGTAGATATCCAGCAGGGCCCGGCGCAGCCGGTCCCCGGCGGCCAGGTGCAGCACGGGACGGCTGGCGGAAAAGGGGGTCTGGGCCAGCAGCAGCGCGGCGCTGGGTCCGGAAAAGCCCACCCAGTAGTACTCCCAGGGGTCCGTGCGGTCGGCCCGGTAGTAGATGGGCGTGTCCGGCCGGGCCAGGAAGGCGTCTCCGGGACCGAGGACAAAAGTCCTGCCGCCGGAGTCGTAGGTGCCGCGGCCGGAGACGATGTAGTGGAGCAGGAAGTGGTCCCGGACGCCGGGGCCCCACCCGTAGTCCGGGGGACATTTCTGAAATCCCACATTGTAGACCGTTAAAGACAGTTCCGGCCGCTGGCTCACTTTGAAGGAATGCTTGAAATCCTGGGACATGCCCGCTCCCCTCCCCGGTTTGTCGTTCTTGATACAGCATACTCCTGCGTAATCGGTTATGCAACAAAAATCCATGGAACCGGCGACGCTGGCACATGGAAAGCCCCGCCCCGGCCCGGTATGATAGAACCATCAAGACAAGGAGGGACTGCCTGTGGAAGAGAGAAAGCTGCACATGGACGGGGCGGCGTTTACCGCCAGACTGGAGCGGTTGTACGGCACGGAGGGGGCCGAGGCCGCCCGCGCACGCTGCTGTGAGGTGGCCGCGGGATTCGCCAAGACCTTTGAAGGAGAGCCGGAGGCCCTGTTCAGCGCCCCGGGCCGCACGGAGCTGGGCGGCAACCACACCGACCACCAGCACGGCCGGGTGCTGGCCGCCGCCGTGGACCTGGACATCCTGGCCGCCGTGACGCCCAACCAGAGCGGCATGATCCGGGTCCAGTCCCAGGGATATCCCCTGATGGTGGTGGACCTGAGCGACCTTGCCCCCCACGCCGAGGAGGCGGGCACCTCCGCGGCATTGATCCGGGGCGTGGCCGCCCGCATGAGCGCCCTGGGCTGCCCCCTGCAAAACGCGGGCCTGGACGCCTACATGATCTCCAACGTGCCCGGCGGCAGCGGTCTTTCCTCCTCCGCCGCCTTTGAGGTGCTCATGGGCACCATCCTCAACGACCTGTTCTGGGGCGGCAAGTGCTCCGCCGTGGAGATCGCCCAGATCGGCCAGTACGCCGAGAACGTGTTCTTCGACAAGCCCTGCGGCCTCATGGACCAGACGGCCTCCTCCGTGGGCGGCGTGGTGGCCATCGACTTTGCCGACACGGACCACCCGGTGGTGGAGCGCATGGACCTGGACCTGCACAAGGACGGCTACGCCCTTTGCATCCTGGACTCCGGTGCCGACCACGCGGACCTGACCGACGAGTACGCCGCCATCACCGGCGAGCTCAAGGCCGTGTGCGCCCAGTTCGGCAAGGACTACCTGCGCCAGGTGCCCCGGGAGGCGTTCCTCTCCCGCCTGAGCGAAGTCCGTGCCGCCGCCGGTGACCGGGCAGCCCTGCGGGCGTTCCACGTCTACGCGGAAAACGACCGGGCGGCCGCGGAGGCCCAGGCCCTGCGGGACGGGGACTTTGACCGCTTCCTGGCTCTGGTGCGCGCTTCCGGCGCGTCCTCTGCCATGTACCTGCAGAACGTGGTGCCCACGGGCCAGACCCAGAAGCAGGAGCTGATGCTCACCATCGCCCTGGCGGAGTCGCTGCTTGGCGGCCGGGGCGCCGTCCGGGTCCACGGCGGCGGCTTCGGCGGCACGGCCCAGGCCTTCGTGCCC
>CABQCB010000213.1 GCA_902462475.1 uncultured Oscillibacter sp.
CGGGACCTGCCTGCCATCGCATCGGAGGTCCCCGAAAGTGACGCCGCTCTGGCCCCGGTGGTCAGCGGCGGACGGGCGGCGGGCCTTATCTGCCGCCTGTGGGATAAGCACCATCACCGCATTCCCGATTTCATCGTGCTGGAAGGTCCTCTGGCCGGCGGTCACCTGGGCTTTTCCAAGGAAGAAGCCCAGGAGGCCCAGGCGGGGCACCCCAAGCCCCTCTCCGACCTCCTGCGGGAGGTGCTGGAAGCCATCGCCCCCTACCGGGACAAGTACGGCCGGGACATCCCCGTGTTCGTGGCCGGCGGCATTTCTGACGGCGCGGAAATGGCCCGCTACATGAAAGAGGGCGCCGCCGGCGCCCAGTTTGCCACCCGCTTCATCGCCACGGAGGAGTGCGACGCCGCCCCGGCCTACAAGCAGCGCCTGCTGGACGCCCGGGACGAGGACATCGCCATCGTCCAAAGCCCTGTGGGCCTGCCGGGCCGCGCCCTGCGCTCTCCCCTCATCGAGCGGGTGGAGGCGGGCACGCAGCCGCCGGTGGAGCGGTGCATGAAGTGCCTTTCCGCCTGTGACTATAAAACCGCTCCCTACTGCATCTCCCGGGCGCTGATCGCCGCCGTGCGGGGCGACTGGGAAAACGGGCTCTTTTTCTGCGGCGCCGGTGCTGGAAAGGTCCATCGCCTTTCCACTGTCCGTGCCCAGATGGAGCAGATCATGAACGAATGGAGGGCCGCGCAATGAAGCTTGGCTTTTTATACGCCGGACAGGGCAGCCAGCACCCGGGCATGGGTGCCGACCTGTACCGGACCTTTGACGCCTTCCGCGCCGTACTGGACAGCGCGGAGGTGGACTTTGATTTGAAGAAGGTGTCCTTTGAGGACCCCGACGGCATTTTGAATGAGACCCGCTACACCCAGCCGTGCATGGTGGCGTTTGCCGCGGGCCTCACCGCCGTGCTGCGCCAGGAGGGCATCGAGCCTGCCGTGGCCGCGGGCCTTTCCCTGGGCGAGTACTCCGCCCTCCACGCCGCTGGCGTGTTCGACGCCGCCACCGCCGTGAAGCTGGTGGCCTTCCGGGGCCGCGCCATGGAGGAGGCAGCCGCCGGACGGGAGAGCGCCATGATGGCCGTTTTGAACCTGGACCGGGCGCCGTTGCAGGCATGCTGCGACGAGGCCGGCGACCTTGGCTGTGTGGTCATCGCCAACTACAACTGCCCCGGCCAGCTGGTCATCGGCGGCGAGAAGGCCGCCGTGGAGAAGGCCGCCGCCCTGGCCAAGGAGCTGGGCGCCAAGCGTGCCCTGCCCCTGAAGGTCAGCGGTCCCTTCCATACGCCCCTCATGGCCCCCGCGGGTGACGCTCTGCGCCACTATTTCCAGGGCGTGGACTTTGCCCAGCCTCAGATCCCCGTGATCTTCAACTGCCTGGGCGATGTGAAGGACGACTCCGTCACCATCCAGGATCTGCTGGTGCGTCAGGTACAAAGCAGCGTCTTTATGGAGGACTCCATCCGAAAGATGGCCGCCATGGGCGTGGACGGCATCGTGGAGATCGGCCCGGGCAAGGCTCTGTCCGGATTTGTGAAGAAAACCGTGCCGGAGATGCCCGTCCTCAGCGTGGAGACCGTGGAGGACGTGGAGAAGCTCAAGGCCTGGATCAAGGAGAGATAATATGAACTTTACCGGAAAGACTGCCGTCGTCACCGGCGGAAGCCGGGGCATCGGCAAGGCCGTTTGCCTGGAGCTGGCCCGCGGCGGCGCCAATGTGGTGCTCTGCTACGCCGGCAACGCCGCCTCTGCCGCCGAGACCGTGGCAGAGTGCGAGGCCCTGGGCGCCAAGGCCCTGGCCGTTCAGTGCAACGTGGCCAACGCCGAGGAGGTCAAGGCCCTGGTGGATACGGCCATCTCCACCTTCGGCGCCGTGCACATCCTGGTCAACAACGCGGGCATCACCCGGGACGGGCTGCTCATGACCATGAAGGACGCGGACTTCGACGCGGTGGTGGACACCAATCTCAAAGGCGCGTTCTACTGCATGCGGGCAGTGGCCCGGCCCATGATGCGCCAGCGCTACGGCCGCATCGTCAACCTCTCCAGCGTGGTGGGCCTGCGGGGCAACGCCGGCCAGATCAACTACGCCGCCAGCAAGGCCGGCGTCATCGGCATGACCAAGTCCATGGCCAAGGAGCTGGCTACCCGGGGCGTCACCGTCAACGCCGTGGCCCCCGGCTTCATTGAAACCGATATGACCGCCGCCATGACCGACGCGGCCAAGACCGCCACCCTGGCCTCCATCCCCATGGGCCGGCTGGGTGCGGCAGAGGACGTGGCCCGCGCCATCGCCTTCCTGGCAAGCGACGAGGCATCCTACGTCACCGGCCAGGTACTGGCGGTGGACGGCGGCATGGCCATGTAAAAAGGGGCATTCTCCCCCGGCGCTCCGCTCCCCAGGAGGCGCGGAGCCGCTTTGAATTGAACGAATTTGGAGGTTACACTATGGATCGACGCAGAGTCGTCATCACCGGCCTGGGGGCCATCACCCCCGTGGGCCTTACCGCGCCGGAGAGCTGGCAGGCCGTCAAAGACGGCGTGTGCGGCGTGGCGCCCATCACCCAGTTCGATACGGAGGGCATGAAGGTGTCCCTGGCAGCCGAGGTCAAGGGCTTCGTGCCGGAGGACCACCTGGGCAAGCCCGAAGCCAAGCGCATGGGCCGCTTCACCCAGTTTGCCGTGGTGTGCGCCCGGGAGGCCATGGCCGACAGCGGCCTTGTGACCGAGGACGAGGACCTGGACCGCTGCGGCGTCATCATCTCCAGCGGCATCGGCGGCCTCTCCATCACGGAGGCCGAGCACGACCGGGGCCTTGCCCGGGGCTGGGACCGGGTGTCTCCTTTCTATATCCCCACCGCCATCTCCAACATGGCGGCAGGCCAGGTGGCCATTGACACGGGCTTCCGGGGCATGTGCACCTGCCCGGTGACCGCCTGCGCCGGCGGCACCAACGCCGTGGGCGACGCGTTCCACTATGTGCGCGACGGCTATGCCGACGTGATGCTCTGCGGCGGCACGGAGGCGGCGGTGACTCCCCTGGCCATCGGCGGCTTCACCTCCATGAAGGCCCTGAGCCAGGCCACCGATCCCGCCCGCGCCTCCATCCCCTTTGACGCCGAGCGCACCGGGTTCGTGCTGGGCGAGGGCGCCGGTGTGCTGGTGCTGGAGGAGCTGGAGCACGCCCTCAAGCGCGGCGCCCACATCTACGCCGAGATCGTGGGCTACGGCGTCACCTGCGATGCCTACCACATGACCGCGCCCCGGCCCGACGGCTCCGGCGGTGCCAAGGCCATGGCCATGGCCATCGCCGATGCGGGCATCACGCCGGAGGAGGTGGGCTATATCAACGCCCACGGCACCTCCACCCACCTCAACGACGCCGGCGAGACTGCCGCCGTCAAGACCGTGTTCG
>CABQCB010000214.1 GCA_902462475.1 uncultured Oscillibacter sp.
CAATGACCAGCCGCAGCCGGGGGCAGGAGGCGTAGCCAGCGGCAAAGCCACGGATGAGCGTGGACATGTCCTTGACGGGGTTGAGGCGGGCGGCGATGCCCACCACCACGGAACCCTCGTCCGCGTCCACGCCCAGCTGCCGCAGGTATTCCAGCCGCTCCATCCGGGGCGGCGGGGCGGGCGTGAAGTCGATGCCGTTGTAGATGGCGTAGAACCGGTCCGCGGGGAAGCCCCGGGAGATCAGAAGATCCACCATGGCGTCGGACACGCCGATGCGGTAGTCCAGCTTGCGCAGAGCATAGGCGTTGATGGTGCCGAAGGTGAGGCGGCTGAGGGGCCGGCCCATGTAATCGAGCCGGTAGTCGCTGTGCACGGTGGTCACCACCGGCAGCCCCGTGGACTTGCGCAGCATGGCACCGATCATATTGGCCCGGGAGCCGTGGCAGTGGATCAGCTCGAATCCCTCCTGCCGGATATAACGGGACAGCTGCCGGCGGACCCGCAGCACATTGTTCCCGCCGCAGATGCGGGTGGGAATGCCGAGCTTTCTGGCCTCGTCGGCAAAGGGACCGTCCCGGAAGCACACCAGCTGTGCGGTGATGGTCTTGTTCAGATTTTGCAGCAGGCTGAGCACGTGGGTCTTGGCGCCGCCGGAATCGCCGCCGCTGATGAGATGGATGACCTTCATGAAAATGTCCCTCTTTAATGAAAATGTTCTTGTGAAATCGTAAAAAGTATTATACAATGTTTCGCAGACATTGTCCACAAAGAATCAGGCGGCCTGGCCGCTGACGGAGGAACGTATGGAACAAAAAGCAAAACGCATTGGAAAATTCAACATCGTCGATGTGATCGCCGTGGTGCTGATCCTGGCGGTGGCGGCATTTGCCGGCATGAAGCTCATGAACCGCGGCGGCGGGGAAGGCGGCGAGACGGCCATGACGAAGGTGACGTATGTGGTCAAGGCCGAAGGCGTGCCGGTGGAGCTGTATGAGTCCTGCCTGGAGCACCTGCCCTCTCCGCTGATGGCCTCCGGGGAACTGGTGGGCGGACAGATCGAGAGCGTGGAAAAGGAGCCCTACTATGTGCTGGGGCCTGACGGACAGTGGGTGGAGGACCCGGAGCATGTGACGCTCTATTTCACCGCCACCACGGAAACGCCCACCGGCGATGTGATGACCACCAAGGTGGGGGACCAGGAGGTCCGCATCGGCAAGAAGGATTACATCCTCAAGAGCGAGTACATTGAGATCAATGGCGGCACGGTCATTGACGTACAGTGGGAGGATATCCAGGAGTAAAAAAGAACGCCGCGCAGCATGCGCGGCGTTCTTTTTTTATTCCTGGGGGCGGTCGGGCGGCAAAGAGGCGAACCAGCGGACGGCGAAGTCCCGGAAGGCCGCGATGTGGGGCGGGAGATAGGCGCTGTACCGCCAGTGCAGGTAAAGCTGGCGCACATGGGCGAAATCCTGCAGATGCAACAGGGCGATGCCGTCGGTCTGCGGGGGAAGGCCTGTCCGGCTGGGCAGGAAGCACACGCCCACCCCGCAGCGGACAAAATCGCACAATGTGATGGGGTTGTCGCTTTCGGCCACGATGCGGGGGGAGAAGTTCACCTCGTTGCAGGCGTTTTGAATGATCTTTGCCCAGGGACGGTCCCGCCGCAGGCTGACAAAGGGAACATCCCGCACGTCGGACAGCCGGACGGACTCCAACTGCGCCAGAGGGTGGTTCGCTGCCGCGGCCAGCACCACGTCCTCCCGCAGCAGAAGGCACGAGCTGCGGGGCAGTACCTCGTCGCCCACCAGCGAGTCGATGAGCATGTCGTAGCTGGGCTGCTCCGTCTCCCGGAAAATCCGCTGGGTGATCTCAAAGCGCACGTCCGGGCATACGGCCAGAAAATCCGCCAGCAGCTGAGGCAGCAGGGCAGTGGCGGAGTGAACGCAAAGCTGGATGCGGCTTTCCGGCCCGGTCTTCCGGGCGTCGATCTCCGCCCGGGCGTCCTGCAACGAGGAGAGGATCTGCCGGGTGTAGCGCAGCAGGATCCGGCCGTTTTCATTGAGCCGCATCCGGCGGCCGTCCCGGTCAAACAGGGATACGCCCAGTTCATTTTCCAGGTTCCGGATGGTCCGGCTCAGGGCGGGCTGGGCCAGATTCAGCCGCTGTGCCGCCCGGGTCATATGCTCCAGCTCCGCCACGGCCTGGAACTGTTTGAGTTGAAAAATCTCCATGTGACGCACCTCTGTTCGCGCGCGAAAAACGATTTGGGCCGCTTTTTTTGTACAGTATCACAGAAAACACCAAAAGTAAATACAGGATTTATTGAAATCATAACCGCGAGCTATCAATTTATCACCATAAAGTGTTAGACTGGCAAAGATATTTTTGTTATAGTGTCAAAATAACACCAATATAATAAAAAGACGGCGGGAGCCGCCTTCGGTGGTTGTGTCGAAAGGACGGGATAATATGGTGCAGTTTGATCCTTTGAAGTATTCCTTCGCATCTCACAGAAACGTGGTCTATGCCAAAAAGGGCATGGCCTGTTCCACGTCTCCCATTGCCTCCCAGGTGGGATTGGAGATCCTCAAGTCCGGCGGCAACGCCATGGACGCGGCGGTGGCCATGGCCACCACGCTGCCGCTGGTGGAGCCCACCGGCAACGGCCTGGGCAGCGACTGCTTTGCCCTGGTGTGGAGCGCCAAGGACCAAAAGCTCTTTGGCCTGGACGGCTCCGGCGTGGCGCCGATGGCCCTCTCTGCCGAGAAGGTGAAAGAGGCGGGCTACACCGCGGTGCCCGTGAACGGCTGGCTGCCCACCATGGTGCCCGGTGCTCCCAGTGCCTGGGCGCTGCTGCGCCGCCGTTTCGGCACCAAGACCATGGCGGAGCTGATGGCTCCCGCCATCCGCTATGCCCGGGAGGGCTTCTGCATCCCTGTGAACGTCTACAAGCAGTGGAAGGCGGAGACCGCCCGCTTCACTGCCGCCGCGGAGAAGGAGCCGGAGGTGTTCGGTCCCTGGGTGCAGTACTTCACCAAAAACGGCAAGACCTACGAGGCCGGCGACACGTTCTATAACCCGGACTTCGCCGCCACGCTGGAGTCTTTGGCCGAAAGCGACTGCGAGAGCTATTATCACGGCGAGATCATGCACAAGATCGTGGACTTCTCCCGCAAGACCGGCGGCTTCTTTGCCGAGAGCGACTTTGAAAACTATCAGGCCCAGTGGGTGGAGCCCATCTCCATCAACTACAAGGGCTATGACGTCTTCGAGATGCCCCCCAACGGCCACGGCATCACGGCCCTCATGGCGCTGAACATGCTCAAGGGCATGGAGCTGAGCGATGAGCGGGAGACCGCTGACGTCTACCACAAGATGATCGAGACCACCAAGCTGGCCTTTGTGGACACCAAGAAGTTTGTGGCGGATCCCCGCTATATGCGTACCAAGGTGTCCGA
>CABQCB010000215.1 GCA_902462475.1 uncultured Oscillibacter sp.
CCGCCAAGGTGGCTGTCATCTCCTCCGCCCTGTGCGGCATGGTGTCCGGCTCCTCAGTGGGCAACACCGTGACCACCGGCTCCGTCACCATCCCCATGATGAAAAAGACCGGCTATAAGGGCGAGTTCGCCGGCGCCGTGGAAGCGGCTGCTTCCACCGGCGGTCAGATCATGCCGCCCATCATGGGCGCTGCCGCCTTCCTCATGGCCGAGTTCACCGGCGAGGCGTACAGCACCATCGCCATGCGGGCCATCCTGCCTGCCGTGCTGTATTTCACCGGCATTTACATCGCTGTGCACCTAGAGGCCAAGAAGCTGGGCCTCAAGGGCATCTCCCGGGACCAGCTGCCCAAGCTGAGCGTTCTCATGAAGCGGGTGTATCTGCTGTTCCCCCTGGTGCTGCTGGTGGTGCTGGTGTCCACCAACACCTACACCATGGCCTACTCCGCGGCTCTGGCCATCGTGGCCACTGTGGTGGTGAGCATCCCGGATCTGATCCTGGATACCCGCCCCGGCGGAGAGAAGGCCGGTGAGAACCCGGTGAAGAACCTGGGCACTATGATCTTCAGCTCTCTGGAGGGCGGCGCCAAGGGCTCTGTGACCGTGGCTGTGGCCTGCGGCGTGGCCGGTATGATCTCCGGCTGCATCACCGTGACCGGCCTTGCCTCCAAGCTCCTCAGCGCCATCGTGAACCTCTCCGGCGGCCATATGATGGTGGCCCTGGTGCTGACCATGCTCTGCTGCATCGTGCTGGGCATGGGCGTGCCCACCACCGCCAACTACTGCATCATGGCTTCCACCTGCGCGCCCATCCTGATGGACCCCTCCATCGGCGTGACCAAGATGGCGGCCCACTTCTTCGTGTTTTACTTCGGCATCGTGGCGGACATCACCCCGCCCGTGGCTCTGGCGGCCTATGCCGGCAGCGCCATCGCCAAAGCCGATCCCATGAAGACCGGCGTCAACGCCACCAAGCTGGCCATCGCCGCGTTCATCGTGCCGTATATCTTTGCCACCAGCCCCCAGATGCTGTTTGTGGACGTGTCCGGCGCGTTCCAGGTGGTGCAGATCTGCATCAGTGCCCTGCTGGGCATCTTCGCGGTGGCGGCGGCCCTCAACGGCTTCCTGTACCGCAACATTCCCCCGGTGCTGCGTCTGGCACTGCTTGCCGGCGGCCTGGGTATGCTGATCCCCGGCACCATCACCGATGTGCTGGGCTTTGTGGTGGTGGGCGGTGTCATCGTCTACCAGCGCACCATGGCCAAGCGTCAGAGCGCCGCAGCCTGATTTTCCAAAAAGCCGTCTCCCCCGGGAGACGGCTTTTTTTACCAGGACCGGTAACCTTTTCCTGCCAGACTCCGTCTTAATATTAAATTAGGTATGACAGCCCCCGGTATCGAAATCTGTAACCATTTTGTTGTTGCTTTACATACCTAACTGTTCTAGCATGTTTAATACAGTTAATACTGCGCCGCTTGTGCGCAAAGGAAGAACATAGAAGAGGAGAATTGAGCATGGCTGAAGTCAAGGATCTGGAGCAAGCGACTCCCGCAACGGAGCCTGCTGCCGCGGCGGAGGCCGCACCCAAGGGCGGATGGTCCGCAAAGTGGAAGGATATGCCCAAGAAAAAGCGCCGCAGACTGATCCGCCGGGTCGCGACCCTGGTGGTCCTGGTGGCCGCCGCAGGGGGCGCGTGGTGGTTTTTCCTGCGGGATAAGCAGCCCGAGGCCCAGGTAGTCACCGATGTGGTCAGCTACGGCTCCATTACCTCCACCGTGGAGGGCAGCGGCCTGACCAAGGCGAAAAAGAGCGAGACCATCACGCTGACTACCGCCGGCACGGTGCAGGATGTGCTGGTGACCGAGGGCCAGCAGGTAACGGCCGGTACGCCGCTGTTCACCGTGGACTCTGAGGCGGCCCGCACGGCGGTGGAAAAGGCCCGCAAGGATGTGGAGGGCTATGAAAAGCAGCTGCACAGCCTGCAAAAGGACATCGCGGGACTGAACCTGTCCGCAGGATATCCCGGAAAGCTCATGGAGACGGTGACGCTCAACCCCGGCGATACCATCACCAAGGGCCAGAAGGTGGCCGTGCTGGCGGACGACACTCAGCTGCGGCTGGAGCAGTATTACAGCTACGCCTATGAGGGCACCATCAAGGTGGGCCAGACCATGGATGTGTCCATCCCGTCCCTGATGACCACGGTGAAGGGCACGGTGGAGGCTGTCCACATGGTCAGCCGGATCACCCCGGAGGGCTCCAAGCTCTTCTCTGTGGATGTGCTGGTGCCCAATGACGGCGCACTGACGGCGGACATGGCCGCCTCCGCCACCGCCACGGTGAACGGAGAGACGGTGTATCCCTACGAGGCCGGCAAGCTGGCCTACTACCGCACCGGCGACCTCTGCTCCACCGTCAACGGAACCGTGATCTCCAGCGACCTGGTGGACTATCTCCAGGTGAAGGAGGGCCAGGTGCTGGTGCGCATCGACGGCGAGGACAGTGAAAGCGAGATCTTCTCCGTGCAGCAGAGCCTGGAGGAGGCCCAGAAGACGCTGGAGACTGCCCAGAAGAACCTGGACAACTGCAACGCCGTGGCGCCCATCGACGGCACCATCATCGGCCTTGGGATCCAGGCCGGCCAGGAGATCGAGGCCAACACCACGGTGCTGACCATCGCGGATACCTCCACCATCGTGGTGGACGCCACGGTGGATGAGCGCAACGTCAGCTATGTCAAGCCCGGCATGATGGTGACCATCGACCAGTGGGGCACGCAGTTCACAGGCGTGGTGGAGTCGGTGAGCCTGAACTCCAAGGCCGAAAACGGCGTGGCCAGCTATCCCATGGTCATCTCTGTGGACAATATGGACGGCTCCCTCATGACCGGCAGCTACATCAACTATTCCCTGGTGGCCAGCGAGAACGACAACTGCCTGGTGGTACCCATCCAGTGCGTCAAATCCGTGCCTATGGAAGACGGCTCTACCGGTGACGTGGTGTTTGTCCAGGGGGACCGGCCTGACAACGCCATCGATCTGAGCGTGCCCGTGGAGGGCGTGCCCGAGGGCTTCTGGGCGGTGCCGGTGGAGACCGGTATCTCCGATACCTATAACGTGGAAATCAAATCCGGTGTGGAGGAAGGAGCGGTCGTCTTTACCCAGGTACAGACGGAGAGCTCCTGGATGTGATATGCTGGTACGACTGAAAGACGTTTATAAGATCTACGGCGAGGGCCTGGAAAGCGAGGTCCGTGCGCTGGACGGTGTGAGTCTGGAGATCGACCGGGGCGAGTTTGTGGCCGTGGTGGGCCAGTCCGGCTCCGGCAAGTCCACCATGATGAACGTGCTGGGCTGTCTGGACGTTCCCACCCGGGGCACTTATCTGCTGGACGGCACCGACGTCCGGGAGCTGACGGACAAGGAGCTGTCCCACATCCGCAACAAGCAGATCG
>CABQCB010000216.1 GCA_902462475.1 uncultured Oscillibacter sp.
AGGACGCCAGCAGCTGCCGCAGCTGCCGGTCGCGCACTGGCTGCCCCTCTCTGACTAATTCGATGGCCGGATGGTCCATCGCCCCCACGTACTCCACGTGCTTGGCGTTTTTCCGCTTGGGGGCGGCCACCCTTCTCTTTTTCCCGTCGGCCAGCAACAGGACCCCGTCCGATGCGTCTAAGACACAAAACAGGCAGCCCTGATCCCGGCCCTGGCGGGAACGAACGATCTGCGCTCTCTCAACCCTCATGCGTCCAGTTCTCCCGGCGCGGTGAGAATCTCCGGGTCGCCTTCCGTGATGAGGATGGTGTTTTCATAGTGGGCCGCCAGAGAACCATCCGCTGTGACGGTGGTCCATTTATCCTCCAGCACCCGAACCTGCCAGCCGCCCTGACAGACCATTGGCTCTACGGCAATGGTCATGCCCGGCTGGAGACGGGGACCGTGGCCGGCAGGTCCGAAGTTGGGCACTTCTGGGGCCTCGTGGAGCTTGGTGCCCACGCCGTGGCCCACAAAGTCCCGCACCACGGAGTAGCCGTGGCGCTCCACATACTGCTGTACAGCATGGGAGATGTCGGATACCCGCTGTCCGGCCCGGGCGTGCTTGACGCCCTCCCAGAAGCTCTGCTGTGTGACTTGGATCAGCCGCAGGGCCTCTTCGCTCACCTTCCCGCAGGGAAAGGTGGCGGCGC
This sequence comes from uncultured Oscillibacter sp., assembly GCA_902462475.1. The sequence goes on from CABQCB010000216.1 coordinate 693, forward strand.
AGTCGCCGTGGAAGCCATCGACGAAGGCGCCCACGTCTACGCTGACGATGTCACCCTCCTTGAGCACCACCTTTTTTGAGGGGATGCCGTGGATGACCACGTCGTTTACCGAGATGCAGGCGGACCCGGGGAAGCCCCCGTATCCCAGGAAGGAGGGTTTCCCTCCCTGGCTCTCGATGAACTTGCGCACCGCGGTATCTATTTCCAGGGTTGTGACGCCGGGGACTACCAGCTTTCCCGCCAAAGCGCGGGCCGCCGCGGTGATCCGTCCGGCTTTTCGCATGCAATCCAGTTCTCTGGGGGATTTCAGAGTGATGAGTTCCATATCAGATCTCCAGCGCCTTGAGCACCGCCTGGGTGGTTGCCTCGATAGTGGGCTGATTGTCCACCGGCCGCAGAATGTTCCGCCTGGCGTAAAACGCCTTGAGCGGCTCGGTTTCCGCGTGGTAGACCTCCAGCCGGCGCTTGACTGTCTCGGGCTTATCGTCATCCCGCTGCTCCAGCGCACCGCCGCACTTGTCGCACACGCCCTCCCGCTTGGGAGGAGCGTTGTGGATGTGGTAGGTGGCGCCGCAGGTGTGGCAGAACCGCCGGCCCTCCATGCGCTCCTCGATCTCCGCATCGGAGATCTCCAGAGACAGTACCTTGTCAAAGGTGATGCCCGCCTCTTCCAAGGCTTCCGCCTGGGCGATGGTACGGGGCACTCCGTCCAGAATATAGCCGTCCCGGCAGTCGCTCTGAGCTACCCGCTCCGCCACGATGCCGATGATCACATCGTCCGGGACCAGCTTGCCCGCATCCATATAGCTCTTGGCCTGGAGTCCCACGGGCGTGCCGTTCTTCACGGCCGCCCGGAGGATGTTTCCAGTTGATATGGCGGGAATACCCAGCTTCTCACTGAGGACCGCCGCCTGGGTGCCCTTCCCAGCGCCCGGGGCGCCGAGCATGATCAGCTTCATGACGCTCACCCTCTTTTCTTATTCAAGGAAGCCCTTGTAGTGGCGCATCATCAGCTGAGCCTCCAGAGCCTTGGTGGTCTCCAGCGCCACGCCGACCACGATGATAATGGACGTGCCGCCGATGGCCAGGCCGCTGCCGGCAGTGGAGCCGGCCGCATTCATGATGTTGCCCGTGATGGTGGGCAGCAGGGCCACAATAGCCAGATAGATGGCGCCGAACAGGGTGATACGGGAGATGACTTTGTGGAGGAAGTCGGCGGTGGGCTTACCAGGCCGGAAGCCGGGAATAAAGCCGCCGTTCTTCTTCAGGTTGTTGGCCACCTCCACTGGGTTGAACTGAATGGTGGAGTAGAAGTAGCTGAACATAATGATCAACAGGAAATACACGATGCTGTAGATCAGCCCGGTATTGTCAAAAATGTTCAGGAACGTGTTCCAGCCGCTGCCCTCCTGGGTGGCGCTAGGCACAAACATGCCGATGGTGGCGGGGATGGACGCGATGGTCTGAGCAAAGATAATGGGCAGCACGCCGGACATATTCACCTTAATGGGAATATGGCTGGACTGGCCGCCGTACATCTTCCGGCCCACTACCCGCTTGGCGTACTGCACGGGGATGCGCCGCTCGGCGTTGGTGATAAACACGATGAACACCACCAGAGCCAGCATCCCGATGACGATCAGGGGGATGAAAGCGGGATGCAGAGTATGGGCACTAGCACTATCTGCGCCATTCGCCCAGTTGGATACGCCGCCGACAATAGAGGACACCATGGTGGGGCCGCGGGAGACGATACCAGCGAACAGAATAATGGAGATCCCGTTGCCGATGCCGAACTCGGTGATCTGTTCACCCAGCCACATGACAAAGGCGGAACCGGCCACAAAAGCGGCGATGATCACGATGGCCGCCCATACGCCGTAGCCTTCAGGCACGTTGAGCATGGAGATACCGTTGTTGTTGTAGTAGTTGATCCAGGTGTAGTAGCCAAAGCCCTGGAGCAGGGCAATGCCCACGGTGGTGTAGCGGGTGATGGCCGTCAGCTTGCGCTTGCCCTCCTCGCCGCCCTCCTTCTGCATCCGCTCCAAGGCCGGGATGGCGATGGTCAGCAGCTGGATGATGATGGAGGCGTTGATATAGGGCTGGATGGACAGGGCAAACAGAGTCGCCTGGGAGAACGCGTCGCCGCTCATCACGCTCAGCAGGCCGAAAATAGTAGCCGACTGCTGCTGCATATAGTCAGACAGTGTATTCCCGTCGATAAAGGGCACCGGGATGGCGCAGCCCACCCGGAAGATGAGCAGGGCGAAGATGGTGAACAGGATCTTATTGCGCAGCTCCTGCACCTTCCACGCGTTTCTGAGGGTCTGAATCATCTCAGATCACCTCCGCCGTACCGCCTGCCTTTTCGATCTTCTCTTTGGCGGAGGCGGAGAACGCGGACGCCCGGACCGTGAGCTTTTTGGTGACCTCGCCGTTGCCCAGGATCTTGACGCCGTACTCGCACTTGGAGAGGATGCCCTTTTCCAGCAGATCGCAAACATTCACCGTGGCTCCGTCCTCAAACTTATTGAGCGCGGAGACATTGATGACTTCCAGGGGCTTGGCGAAGATGTTGTTGAAGCCCCGCTTGGGCAGCCGGCGGGCCAGGGGCATCTGGCCGCCCTCAAAACCAATGCGGACGCCGCCGCCGGAGCGGGCCTTCTGGCCCTTGTGGCCGCGGCCGGCGGTCTTGCCGTT
>CABQCB010000217.1 GCA_902462475.1 uncultured Oscillibacter sp.
AAGGGCTTCCAGCCCTGCCCGGGCACCGTCTCCTTCCTGCACTTCCCCGGCGGCACCGGCGTGCGGGTGGACTCCTGCCTCTACAACGGCTGCACCCTCTCTCCCTACTATGATTCCATGGCCGCAAAGCTCCTGGTCCACGCGCCCACCCGGCTGGAGGCCATCCGCAAGATGCGCCGCTGCCTGGAGGAATTCACCCTGGAGGGCTTCCCCACCAACGCGGAGCTGAGCTATCAGATTCTCTACCACCCCGTTTTCGTCCGGGGCAACTGCACCACCGCCTTTTTGGATGAGAACCTGCCGTCGCTGCTGGACTTCAACCGGCGGCTGAGTGAAAGTGAGGAGCAGGCATGAACACGATCTTTGCCAAGCGCCGGGCCCGGCTCCTGGCCATGAAGGCCATGCGGGACAACTACATTCCCGGCGACAAGCTCATCACCTGCCCCAAGTGCGGACAGGAGAGTGAGCGGCGCGCGGTGGCCCAGGGGCTTTCCGTGTGCCCCAAGTGCGGCTACCACTTCCCCATCGGCGCCTATTACCGCCTCAGCACCATTCTCGATCCCGGCTCGTTCCGGGAGCTGAATCCCAAGCTGGCCGCGGGTGACCCCCTGCACTTCCCCGGCTATCCGGAAAAGCTCCGCGCCGCCCAGCGCAAGACCGGCCTCAGCGAGGCCGCCGTCACCGCCACGGGCACCATCGGCGGCCACAAATGTGTGGTAGGCGTGCTGGACAGCCGGTTTTTTATGGGCTCTATGAGCGCTGCCGTGGGCGAGAAGATCACCCTGGCTATTGAGTTTGCCGCGAAAAACAAGCTGCCCCTCATCCTCTTTTCCGCCAGCGGCGGTGCCCGGATGCAGGAGGGCATCCTCTCGCTGATGCAGATGGCCAAAACTTCCGCCGCCCTGGCCCGGTTTTCCGAAAAGGGGCTTTTGTATATTTCCGTGCTGACGGACCCCACCACCGGCGGCGTCACCGCCAGCTTCGCCTCCCTGGGCGACATCATCCTGGCCGAGCCCGGCGCTCTCATCGGCTTTGCGGGCCCCCGGGTCATCCAGCAGACCATCGGCGAGACGCTGCCCGAGGGCTTCCAGCGCGCGGAGTTCCAGATGGAACACGGCTTCGTGGACCAGGTGGTATCCCGGACGGACATGCGGGACACCCTGGCGCAGCTGCTCCGCCTGCATGAGAAAGGAGGGCGTCCATGACCAATACGCTCACTGCCGCCGAGCGGGTGGCCATTGCCCGCCATCCCCAGCGGCCCAACATCACCGACTTCATCGGCGCGCTGTTCACCGACTTTTTTGAGCAGCGGGGCGACCGCCTCGCCGGCGAGGCGGTCGCCATTTTGGGCGGCGTGGCCCTCTACCACGGCCGGCCCGTCACCGTCATCGGCACCCGCAAGGGAAAGACCCTGGAGGAAAACCTCAAGTGCAACTTCGGCATGCCCGGTCCCGAGGGCTATCGCAAGGCCCTGCGGCTCATGCGCCAGGCGGAGAAGTTCCGCCGCCCCATCCTCACCTTTATCGACACCTCCGGTGCCTATCCCGGTCTGGAGGCCGAGGAGCGGGGCCAGGGCGAGGCCATCGCCCGCAACCTCTTTGAGATGAGCCGGCTGGAGGTGCCCGTCATCGCCGTCATCACCGGCGAGGGCAACAGCGGCGGCGCATTGGCCCTGGGCGTTGCCAACCGGGTGCTCATGCTGGAAAACGCCGTGTACGCCATCCTCTCCCCGGAGGGCTTTGCCTCCATTTTGTGGAAGGACTCCGCCCGCAGCGCCGAGGCCTGCGAGCTCATGAAGCTGACGGCGCCGGACCTTTTGTCCCTGGGCGTCATCGACGACATCGTGCCTGAGCCGGAGGGCGGCGCCCATCTGGCCAGCGCCATCGCCTTCCGGCAGCTGGACCGGGCACTCACCCGCCATCTGGCGGAGCTGGACAAGCTGGGCGGCAAGGCCCTTTCCGCCGAGCGCTACCAGAAATTCAGAAGCATGGGGGCCGCAGCTCCCAACAAGGAGGAGCTATGAACGGAATCAAGATCGTGGGCACCGGATACGCTGCCCCGTCCAAAATCGTCACCAACGAGGACATGGCCAAGATCGTGGAGACCAACGACGAGTGGATCACCTCCCGCACCGGCATCACCCACCGCCACCACCTGGCGGAGGGGGAGACCATCACCGACCTGACGGTACTGGCGGCCCGCAAGGCGCTGGCGTCCGCCGGCGTGACCGCCGATCAGATCGGCGCGTGCATCGTGGCCACCCTGACGCCGGACACCCTGGTGCCCTCCGCCGCCTGCATGCTGCAGCGGGAGCTGGGGCTGCCCCACGACACCGTGTGCTTTGACCTCAACGCCGCCTGCACCGGCTTTTTGTACGCCCTGCACACCACGGAGTGCCTGCTGAACGCCTCCGAGCGCAAGTTCGGTCTGGTGATCGGCGCGGAAAACCTCAGCCGCATCACCAACTGGTCCGACCGGGGCACCTGCATCCTCTTCGGCGACGGCGCCGGCGCGGCAGTGGTGGAATCCCGGCCGGAGTGGAACTCCATCTCCGCCGTGCTGGGCTGCCACGGAGACGACCATGTGCTGCGGGTCCCCGGTGTGGAGATGGCAGAGCGGAGCCTCATCTCCATGGAGGGCACCAAGGTCTTCAAGTTCGCTGTGGAGGCCGTGCCCTACTGCATGGACCAGGTGCTGGCCAAAACGGGCATGACCATCGACGACGTGGATTTCTTCGTGTTCCACCAGGCCAACGCCCGCATCATCGACCTGGTGGTGCGCAAGTACCACATCCCGCAGGAAAAGTACTATAAAAACATCGCCGAGTACGGCAACACCTCCGCCGCCAGCATCCCGCTGGTCATCGGCGAGCTGCATGAAATGGGCAAGGTGGGCCATGGCTCCCGGGTGCTGGTCGTGGGCTTCGGCGGCGGCCTGACCTGGGGCGGTGCCCTGGTGGAGTTTGCGTAAGAGGAGCAATACATGAAAAAGCTGAACGAAATCCTGGGGACGGAGTTCCCCATCATCCAGGGCGGCATGGCCAACATCGCCACCGGCGAGTTCGCCGCCGCCTGTTCCAACGCCGGTGCCCTGGGCATGATCGCCACCGGCGCCTGGGACGGCGCGCGCCTGCGCCAGGAAATCCGCCGGGCCAAGGAGCTGACCGACAAGCCCTTCGGCGTGAATCTGATGCTCATGAACCCCTGCGCCGACGAGATCGCCCAGGTCATCATCGACGAGGGCGTACAGGTGGTCACCACCGGCGCCGGCAACCCCGGCAAGTATGTCCCCGCCTGGAAAGAGCACGGCATCAAGGTTTTGCCCGTGGTGGCGGCCTCCGTGCTGGCCAAGCGCCTGGTGCGCCTGGGCGT
>CABQCB010000218.1 GCA_902462475.1 uncultured Oscillibacter sp.
TTCAGGGCAAACTGACCGATGGCCCCCTCGTTGGCGCTGTCGGTGAGGGTGGAGCGGGCCTCCCGCTCCAGGGAGGGGAAGATCAGGCGGTCATAGGCGTCCTCCGCCGCGGATTTGAGAAAGTCCATGGCGGCGCTGCCGGGGATCACCACGCTGCGGCGCACGGTCCGCAGGGCAAGCTCCCGGTCCAGCTCCACGCTGACCTTCAGCTTCTCCTCTTTCTCGCCCCGGTTGATGGCCAAAATCTGGTGGCCCTGGAGCTTGGAGAGAGGCTGCGTGAAGTCGTAGTAGAGGCGGTAGACGCTGTCCTCCTCCGTGGCGGCCTGAGAGTGGAGCACGCCGTTTTTCATCAGCAGCTCCCGCAAGCTCCCCCGGAGGGCAGCGTCATCGCTGACGGTCTCCGCCACGATGTCGCTGGCTCCTGCCAGGGCGTCCTCCGCCGTCTCCACGCCCTTTTCGGGGTCTACATATTTGACGGCCTCCGTCATCGGGTCGGGAGCGCCGGGGGCCATGAGGGCCTCCGCCAGGGGGGCCAGGCCCTTTTCCCGGGCAATGGTGGCCCGGGTGCGGCGCTTTTGCTTGTAGGGCCGGTACAGGTCCTCCACCTCCGCCAAGGTGGCGGCGGTATCGATGGCGGCGGAGAGCTCTGCCGTCAGCTTGCCCTGCTCTTCAATGGCGGACTTCACCGCCTCCTTGCGCTCGGCAAGGCCCCGCAGGTAGTGGAGCCGCTCCTCCAGGGTGCGCAGGGACGTGTCGTCCATGGCGCCGTGGAGCTCCTTGCGGTAGCGGGCAATAAAGGGGATGGTGTTGCCCTCATCCATGAGGCGCACCACGTTTTCCACATGCCGGGGGTCCTTGCCCAGCTCCTTTGCGATTTGTTCAATGATCCGATCCATCATGCGTCCTCTCATTCAGCAATGTCCCGCCGCCAAACCCGCGGCGGGCAGGGAAAACAGCGCGGGCAAGGGCCATGGCCCCCGCCCGCCGCTCCGGCGCAAAAACGCCGGCGATGCTACGATTGTAGCATCGCCGGCGAAGCCCGTCAAGTGGGGCCGGTCACTGGTAATCCGCGCCGGTGAGATAATTGTAGAAGGCGGGATTGACGTACAGGGTCGTCCGCTCCACCTTCAGCTCGGGGGCCTCCTTGGCCACCACCGCCTCGATGGCGCCGGTCTGGTCCGGCAGGCTGAAGGGATGGATGGTGTAGGCGCCGTTGCGGATCACGTTATCATAAATGAGCTTGAACTCGCTGTTCTGCATGGGTACCGTGGAGGTATACAGCGGCTGCCACCAGGCGCCGGCCAGCAGCGGCGTGGTCGCATTGCCGTCCGCGTCCACCCGGTCGTCGTACTTTTTGGCGTAATCCTCCACGATGCCGTGGAAGGCCTCCTTGTCGGCCACCGTCTCAAATTCCAGCTTCATGTCGTACTCCATGGCGTAGCACAGCCAGCGGCCGCCTTCGATGGCCCGCAGCTCATAGGTGGGCGTGGTCTCCACCTTGGTGGGATCGCCCCAGTCGGTCATATACTCGTAGATGGACACCTTGGGCTCCATCTGCACCTTGGCGTCGATGCCCTCGCTGTTCAAAAGGCCGATCAGCTGCACAGCGTGGGTGATGTCGCTGTGTCCATACTGCAGGGTGTACTCCGGCAGGAAGTTGGCGTTGTAGCCGTCATACTTCAGGTTGAAGCCGGTGCTGGCCCCCTGGATCACCAGCTGGGCGCCCAGCTCGGAGAGCGTGGCATCGTCAAAGTTGGCAAAGGAGTTCCAGGTGGACTGGATTTTGGCGTAGATATCCGGATCGCTGGCCATGCCCAGGTAATTGCGGCCCTGGCCGGAGATGTTGACCGCGGCCATCAGCATGTCCGCAGCGGTGTCCGCATCCAGCGCCGCGCCGAAGGAATAGGTGGACATGGCGATATCCGTATCCAGGGCGCAGGCAACATAGGGCGCATACGCCTCGGCCACACCGGTGACACCATAGGCCGCCAGGCGGTCCGCCGCCTTTCCGGCGTCCACGGGCGCCGTGTAGGTCAGGGCCAGCTCCTCCATGCCCGCAGCGCAGACTGCGGCCTTGGCCGCCTCCGCCACGGTCAGCGTGCCGCTGCCGCCGGTGGCGCTGCCGCCGATCTTCTTCAGCGCCGCGTCAAACTCCGCCCGGGTCACCTGGGCAGAGAAGGGCGCAATGTCAAAGTAGGTCTCAAGATACTGCTCGTTCTTCTCATCCGCCTCGTATCCGCCGATCCGCACCGCCTGCGCAGCGCTGTCCCAGACAACGCTCTTGCCCAGTGCCTCGCTCAGCGCCCGGGCAGGCACATAGGTGGTCCCTTCCGTGGAGAACACATCCACCGTTTTTCCGGTGACGTCTTTGGGCTGGAGCTTGCTGTCGTCAAGAACGATGCCGATGCCCGACTTGACCTCAATGGTCTTTTCCACCAGGCTGGCACCTGCCGGGAGGGCCATGGCCAAGACCAGAACGGCCGCCAGCACTCCGGTGAAAATCCGCGGATGTTTGCGCATAAAGATTCTCCTTTCTTATGTAGGCAGCTGCGCTGCCGGTGCTGCTCCGTCAGGAGCCGGATATCAGCAAAAATGCCGCTTCGCCGGAAACTACGCGCCATTGCGAAGCGGCATCTTGCCGTTACTATTGATTATACGGGATTTAATGGAAAAAACAAGAAAAATTTTCTTTTTCCGGTTTTCTCACTTGTGGTAGAGCTTCTTCGTCTCATACCGGGGCTCGCAGCTGACCAGAATCCCCAGACGCCGCAGCAGGTTCTCGTCCACCTCGCTGAGCACCACCGTAAAGTGGGCGTCGCAGCCGCGGAGCTTGGGCAGCTGCTGCTGGGCAAGCTCCGCCAAGGGGTTGGTCAGGGCGGAGATGGTCAGCGCCATGAGCACCTCATCCGTGTGGAGCCGGGGGTTCTTGTGGCCCAGATACGCCGTTTTCAGCTTGCACACGGGCTCAAGCACCTGGGCGGAGATGAGCTCAAACTGATCGTCGATGCCGCCCAGGGCCTTGAGGGCGTTCAAAAGCAGGGCAGAGGCCGCACCCAGGGTGTCGGAGGTCTTGCCGGTGATGACCCGGCCGTCCGGCAGTACCATGGCGCCGGCAGGGCCGCCGGTGGTCTCCGCCTTCAAAAGAGACGCGGATACCGCCGGGCAGATCTCCGGCGTGACGCCCGACTGCTGCATGACCAGCTCCAGCTTGCGCACCGGCTCGTCCCCGCTCTTGCCCTGGAGCCGCTCCACACAGGCGGTGTAGTACCGGCGCAATATCTCCATGCGGCTGGCGGCGCAGCAGACCGCGTCGTCCACGATGCAGTTGCCCGCCATGTTCACGCCCATGTCCGTGGGGGACTT
>CABQCB010000219.1 GCA_902462475.1 uncultured Oscillibacter sp.
ACTGATCGTCGCCTTGGTGGGCCGTTACCCCGCCAACTAGCTAATCAGACGCGAGGCCATCTTTCAGCGATAAAATCTTTGGCATGTCCGGGATGCCCCGGTCATGCGTCATGCGGTATTAGCAGCCGTTTCCAGCTGTTGTCCCCCTCTGAAAGGCAGGTTCCTCACGCGTTACTCACCAGTCCGCCACTAAGTAACCTAATCCATTGGCCGAAACCTCTGTCATAGGCACTCCGTTCGACTTGCATGTGTTAAGCACGCCGCCAGCGTTCGTCCTGAGCCAGGATCAAACTCTCTATAAAATGGTATCAACACGAGCCGTAGCTCGAGCTAATCTTTCATAGAGCTATTTTCCATAGCTTCATATTTTGCAGCTCCACCGGTAATTGACTCAACCCGGTGCGCTGCCTTTTGGTTCGCTTTCCTGGTGATTTCTCACCATTCAAGCGCCCGTCTGGTGCTTTCTTTTCGTTACGTTGTTTAATTTACAAGGTACACGCCGTTCCCGGCGGAGTGTTTCTTATTTTACAAGATCTTTTCTTATTTGTCAAGAACTTTTTTCAAAAGTTTTTTGACTTTCAAGAGATCTCATAAAGAGAAACCATATTGAATACTGTCAGGGGGATTGCTCCCCCTCACCGGCACAGTTACTACCGCGCTGACAGCTTTGTTAGGATACCAAAGGTTCCCCATAAAGTCAACCCACTTCTTTACTGTTTGTTCATTTTTTCTTCATATTTCCCCTTTTTTCTGCTTTTTCAAAAATGTGTGCTAATGTTAATTATATTTACTATTAGTTACGCTTCTATCTGTTCCCGTTTTTCGGATTGGCTTTCGTCATTTTAGCAAGTTGGGGCGGGAAAGCATTGCTTTCCCGCCCCAACTTGCTGTGTTTTCCATTCTATTTATATAGATGTTGCAGTGCACATACTGTAAATGTAATGCAGGCGCTTAGTCCCGCAGCAAAATGGGCTGGATCTGCCGGCCAGCCAGCGCTGCATCCAGTGTCTCCCCGATTTTTTCAAAATCCGCCACCAGGGAGCTGGGTTTTGCAAAGGCGCTGTCCTGCCCGAAGGGAACAAAGTAAAAGTTCTTTCGTGCCAGAAGCTCCCCGATATTCTTGGCACCAGCCGCCAGCCCGTCATTGCTGGCCACTGCGACCACCACCGGCCGTCCATTGCGCAGGTGTGCCTTGGCCGCCATGGTCACGGCGGTATCCGTAATGCCGGCTGCCAGCTTTGCAATGGTATTGCCCGTGGCCGGCGCAATGACCAGTACGTCCAGCAGGCCCTTCGGGCCAATGGGCTCCACAGCGGGGATGTCACACAGCACCTCCCGCCCGGTCAACTCCTCCATCTTTTCCAGCAGGGCATCCGATGTGCCAAACCGGGTATCCGTATACGCGGCCGTCTCCGAGGCAATGGGAATCACCGTTTCATACTCTTTTGTCAGCGCCTCCAGCGCACGCAGGGCTTTTTCATGGGTGCAGAATGAACCGCACACCGCAAAGCCGACCCGTTCCTTTCTCACACAAGGCCACCTCGTGCCTCCAAAATATGATAGAGTGTGTCCCGGATGGCTTCCGCCGCTGTGACCGGCGCCAGTTTCCCCGGCAGGGACCGGGCCCAGAGCACAGGATGTCCTGCCGCCGCAGCGGCTTCGTGATCAATGCCCGGCTGAGATGCCAGGTCCACCAAAAGGCACCCCTCCCGCAGCCGCTCCAGCAGCGCCCCATCCAGGACCAAGGAGGGAATCGTATTGAATACCACGCAGAAACGGCCCAGCTGGCTGTGCACGCCCGCCAGGTCCATGGCCTCATATCCGCAGGCAGACGCCCAGGCCCGGTCCTGGGGCTTTCTGGCAAACACCGCCGCATGGCCGCCCAGTCCCTGGATGCGCCGGCAGAGGACCTTGCCGATCCGGCCGAATCCAAGCACCAGGCAGTCCATCCCCCAGATCGTCCTGTCCAGATGCTCCATGGCTGTCTGGATGGCGCCCTCTGCCGTAATGGCAGCATTGGCCACCGTCAGCTCCTCCCGGGCAAAATAGTCCACCATGGTAAGGCCGCACTCTGCTGCCGCCCGCCGCGCAGACTCACTCACGCGGCCTCCCAACACAAGCTGTTCGGGAGAGAACCGCGCCAGCAGCGCGGCAATGTCGATCTTCCTGTCCGCACAGTTGAAAAGCCCGTCGGTGCCGCATACCGGCAGCGGCAAGATCACCACCGGCGCCGATTCCGCGGCCTCCGGCGCGCCGTTCTCGTCCGGCAGCCATTCTCGCAGGCCAAATGTATATACCGTATGTCCATCCTGGCGCAGCAGTCGGCAAAGCTCCGCCTGTCTGCGGTCGCCGCCCAGCATGCCAAAGCATGGCTTCATCCCGCATCCCTCCTCGCCCCATACTATGGCGGTCCAAAAAGAAAGGTGCCCCGGAAAGGGGCACCTTACAGGGTTTCTTCCATGGTGTTCCGGGTATACTGCATCAGAGCCTCCCGGGTATTGGGTACCGTTCCGTCCAGCACGGCATCCAGCAGCATCCGCAGCATCCGCCCAACAGCGGCACCCTTCAGTCCCAGCTCCGCCAGGTCCCCGCCCCGCACCGCCAGCTGGTCTATGCGCACGCACGCGCCCTCTGCCAGCAGGCGGTCCAGGATCTCTCCGGCCAGGCGGATCTCCCCCAGCAGATCCTGCCGGGCCTGGGCCAGGTTGTCCGCCCGTTTGATCTCCAGCAGCCGCCGCAGGTCCTCCTCTCCCAGCTCCGAAAGGGCACGGCCGATCCCCGCAGACGTTCGCGGGATGTTCCGGTCATGCCAGCGCACCAGGCGCACCACCGTCTCCCGTGTGCGGTTATCCACCCGCAGCCGCCGCAGCATGTCATCCGCCAGAACGGCACCCTGTTCCGGATGACCGGGAAAGTGTCCGTTCCCCGCCGGGTCCAGGGTGAAGCAGGCGGGCTTGCCCACATCGTGGAGCAGCACAGTACAGCGCAGCACCGTCTCCCCCGGCACGGCGGCAAGGGCGTGAAGCGTATGCTCCCACACATCATAGCAGTGGTGTCGGCTGTGCTGGTCAAAGCCTACCATGGCCGCCGTCTCCGGCCAGAACACCGCCAAAACATCGGGAAACTGCCGCAGGACCTCCGCCGCCCATGCTCCGCACAAAAGGCGCCGCAGCTCCTCCCAGATCCGTTCCGGAGCGATATCCCTCAGCAGCGGGGCGCAGCGGTGCATGGCCGCCGCCGTCTCCGTCTCCGGCACAAGATCCAGGCAGGCGGAAAAGCGCAGACCCCGCAGAATGCGCAGCGCGTCCTCCCGCAGCCGTTCCTCCGCCGCCCCCACACAGCGCAGTAC
>CABQCB010000220.1 GCA_902462475.1 uncultured Oscillibacter sp.
AAAGAAGGGTGAACGTGCTGCGGGAGACGCCGGCAAAGTCCGCCAGGGTCTTGCGGTCCGCGGCAAAGTCGATCTGCCGCAGATAGAGCAGCAGCCGCGCCTCACCCAGGGACAGGTCGTGCTTGAGGGCCACGGTCTCCAGCAAGCGGTCCAGCAGCTTGCGCTGGCGGAAAGCGTCGTGGGGGATGCTGCGGCCCTCCAGCAGCTCCGGGCAGACCTGGACGCGCTCCGTGCCCAGACGGGTGGCGCCGGGGAGAATGGTGGGAGGCACGCCGCCGTCGCCTGCCGCGTCCACCAAAAAGCGGTAGACCTTCAGGCGGCTTTTTTCGTACTCCTCCTCGTCCAGCACCGTTTTGAAAAATTGGTGATAGTACTCAAAGACCATCAGCTTCATGCGCACGGTCTTGCCGATGCTCAGACTCTGGGAGGCCAGAGAGCCCTTGGTCTTGACGTAGTAGTAGATGGGCACCGGGAGGGCGTAGAACCGGCAGGAGCGGCGGATGTACTCCAGATTGAACATGAAGTCCTCGCACCAGCTGATCTCCGGGTCCATCCGCAGGTGGTGGGCTTCCACGATGTCCCTGCGGTAGAGCTTGTTCCACAGCACCCCATAGTAGAAGTCGGCGGGGTTTTCCATCATGTGGGCGGCGTACTCCTCCCGGGTCAGCACGCCGGGATCGTCGATGTCCCCCTTGTGGGACACCCGCTCCCCGCATACCCGGTAAAAGTCGGCGATCACCAGGTCGCACTGGTGCTCCCGGGCGGCACGGACCAGGGAGGAGGTGGCGTCGGGAGTGATCCAGTCGTCGCTGTCGAGAAATTGCAGGTACTCCCCGGCGGCGTGGTCCAACGCCAGGTTCCGGGCGGCGGAAACACCGGCGTTTTCCTGGTGGAACACCCGCACCCGGCTGTCCTGGCGGGCATAGGCGTCGCACAGCACGCCGGAGCCGTCGGTGCTGCCGTCATCCACCAAAAAGAGCTCGAAGTCCTGATAGGACTGGTTCAAAATACTGTCCACGCACCGCTCCAGCGTCTTTTCCGCGTTGTAGACCGGTACGATGATACTGACGGTTGGCTGCATAGGTTCCTCCTTGGGTGATCTTGGATGGGCCGGGCCTTCCCCCTGGCACGCGAACAAAACAATTGTATCATAACATGGTTGAAATTTCACCGGTTATCCGCCATAATGGAAAACAAGACCAAAAAAGAAAGGAAATTCCTCCATGATCGACGAAATGCTTGCCTATAACCGGGAATTTGTAAAAAGCGGGGCCTACAAGCGCTTTGCCACCAGCAAATACCCCGATAAAAAGATCGCCATCCTCACCTGCATGGATACCCGTCTGGTGGAGCTGCTGCCTGCGGCTCTGGGCATCAAGAACGGCGATGTAAAGCTCATCAAAAACGCCGGCGGCATGATCACCGGCCCCTTTGACAGCGCTGTGCGGAGCCTGCTGGTGGGCATTGTGGAGCTGGGCGTGGAGGAAGTGATGGTCATTGGCCACACGGACTGCGGCGTGGCCCACATCAATGCCGAGACCATGATCCAGCACCTGATCCAGCGGGGCGTGTCCCAGGACCACATCGACATGATGCGCTATTGCGGCATCGACTTTGAGGCGTGGCTCCGGGGCTTTGACACGGTGGAGTGCTCCGTGGCCGAGACGGTGGACCTGCTGCGCAACCACCCGCTCATGCCGGCGGACGTGACCATCCGCGGCTATGTGATCGACACGGAGACCGGCGAACTGACGCCGCAGGAATAACGCCCATAAGCAAGGCCGCCGCGCATTCCGCGGCGGCCTTGTTCGGTTATTGCAGCACGTCCAGGCTGGTAAGAGGGACGGCATCGCAGCCGCGCTCTTTGAGCAGGGACTTGACTTCCTCCAGCGTGGGCAGGGAGGGCATGGCGCCCATGCGGGAGACGGTGATGGCAGCGGTGTGGCTGGCAAAGGTCAGCGCCGCCTGACGGCTGAGGCCCACTGTGAGGCCCACGGCCAGGGCGCCCACAAAGGAATCGCCGGCGGCGGTGGGGTCCGCCACATGGGGCATGCGGACACAGGGGATGTAGTCGATGCTGTTTTCACCCACCACGGCGGAGCCCTGTCCGCCCAGGGTGATGATGACGTTTTCCACGCCCTTTTCCCAGAGGGCCCGGGCGATGGCGTGCAGATCCTCTTCCACCAGCACGCCGTTTTCACTGTGCAGCGGCAGGCCGGTCTCCACGGAGGCCTCCTGCTCGTTGGGAATGAGGTAGGTCACCAGGCTCAATAGCTCCGCGTCCAAGTCGGTAGCGGGAGCGGGGTTGAGCATGACGGGCACACCGGCCTCCTTGGCCCAGCGGGCCACGGCCCGGTTGACCTCGATGGGGACTTCCAGCTGCAAAAGCACCATGTCGTAAGAGGCGATCTCCTGGCGAATCCAGCCCACATCCTCTACCGTCAGGGTGCGGTTGGCGCCGGGGATGACGATGATGCGGTTTTGGGCGGTGTGCTCCGTTACTTCCAGCGTCACATGGCCCACGCCGGAGGTAACGCCGGGACGGACCAGCACGCGGCTCACGTCCACACCTGCCTGGCGGGGCGTTTCCAGCAGCGCCTGGCCGAACAGGTCGTCGCCCACGCAGCCCATCATGGTGACCTGCGCGCCCAGCCGGGCGCACTGGAGGGCCTGGTTGGCACCCTTGCCGCCGGGCGCCATATGGAAGGATTTACCGTATACAGTCTGGGCGGAGGCGGGCACCCGCTCTGTGGTGGCGATGACGTCCATGACGAAGCTGCCCACCACCAAAATACGAGGTTTGTGATCCATGACTTGATAACTCCTGTTTGTCTACTGAGGGTACCACCTATTATAAGACATTGTAAAATAAATACAAGCCTTTTCCATAAAGTTAAAAGAAAAACGATTAAATTGCTAAGAAAACGACAAAAGCGGCGGCCCAAAAGGGCCGCCGCTTTTCAATTCTCGGCAGATCGGTTCCCCTTGCCGGAGCCGGTGGTGTCCTCCGGCGGAACATGCGGTCCGGGAGTCAGTTCCGGTTGCCGGAGTTGGTGGTATCCTTCAGCAGCACGTCGTGTGTGCCGCCGCACCCCACGGAACAGTGTTCCGCGGGGACCCCGCATAAAAACCAACCGGGCAGGCGGAGCCTGCCCGGTTCAAGATGGCCGCAGGCGGCCGTGCTTGGACGCGCCGTGCGCGGAGGCGGAAGGCGGCGGGGCTTGCGTCAGAAATTTCAGTTCCGGTTGCCGGAATTGGTGGTATCCTTCAGCAGCACGTCATGTGCGCCGCCTTCCACGATGGACACGGCGGACACCAGCGTCAGC
>CABQCB010000221.1 GCA_902462475.1 uncultured Oscillibacter sp.
AGGATCATGCGCTGATCGCAGCGGCGCGGGCCGCCATTATCCGCAACTACGACCACATCCACTTCAACTTCACTGTGGGCGCCGCAGTGCGGTGCGCCGACGGTGAGGTGTACACTGGTGTCAACGTCTACTCCATCCACGGCGCCTGTGCCGAGCAGGTGGCTCTGGGTGCCGCCATCACCCAGGGAAAGCGGGCGTTTGAAGCCATTGTGGCCGTCCGTGGACCGAAGGGAGAAGAGATCATCCCGCCCTGTGGCAACTGCCGCCAGATTCTCTGTGACTACGCTCCAGACTGCCAGGTGATCCTGGCCGTGGGCGGCACACTGGGCAAAGTTCCGGCCGGGGAACTGCTGCCCTGGTCATACCACGTTGGGGAGAGCTGACCAGGGACAAAGGACGATAGGAGGTCTTTCGTCAGATTCATTCTTTACGCTCCGTTCTTCAACTCAACGGGAGGTTTTCCATGTCTATCATCATCCGTCCCTACCGGGACGCCGATTGGCCCCGGCTGTGCGCCATCCACGACGCCGCCCGGCAAACCGAACTGGCTCTGGCCGGGCTGCCGAACGCCTTTCTCCCCCTGGAGATCGCCGCCCAGCGGGAGGGGCTGTTCAGCTACACTTTGCGGGTAGCGGAGCTGGATGGCCAAGCCGCCGGGTTCGCTGCCTTCACAAACGACGAGCTGGCCTGGCTGTACGTAGATCCCGCCTTGGCCCGCCGGGGGGTGGGCCGGGCCCTGGTGGAACACGCTCTGACCGAGATGGGGCGGCCGGTTTCCATCGAGGTGCTCTCCGGCAATGCCCCCGCTCTGGCTCTCTATGAGGGCTGCGGTTTTCATCGGAGGAAAAACCTCTCCGGCAGGATGCCAGGCAACGAGGCGTTTCCTGTCACGGTGCATGTGCTGGAGCTGGACAGAGCAGGGCTAGGATAAGCGTTATGGGATAGAAGATATCACAGCATCACCTGATGTTCAAACTATAAAATTTATTCCCAAAACAAGAAGGAGAAGTTCATATGAAAGAACAGTTAGCAAACATACGCGCCCAGGCCCTGGCTGCCCTTGACGGGGCCCAGGACAGCGCCGCTCTGGACGCACTGCGGGTGAAATACCTGGGGAAAAAGGGCGAACTTACCGCAGTGCTCAAGCAGATGGGCAAGCTCTCCCCGGAGGAACGCCCCGCCATGGGCGCCCTGGCCAACGAAGTGCGCGCCGCGCTGGAGAATGCTCTGGACCGCCGCTCCCAGCAGCTGGAAGAACAGGCGCTAGAGCGCCGTTTGGCCAATGAGAAGGTGGATGTGACCATCCCTGGAAAGGCCGTGCGCCTGGGCCACCGCCACCCCATGTATATCGCACTGGATGAGATCAAGGACATCTTTATCGGCATGGGCTTCACTGTGCTGGACGGCCCGGAGGTCGAGTTGGCTGAGCTGAATTTTGACCGGCTCAACGCCGACGAGGGCCATCCCAGCCGGGACTGGTCGGACACCTTCTACTTCGACGAGGACAGCCGGGTGATGCTCCGCTCCCAGACCAGCCCTATGCAGGTGCGGGCCATGGACTCCATGCCCCTGCCTATCCGCATCATCGCCCCCGGCCGGGTGTACCGCAAGGACGAGGTGGACGCTACCCACTCCCCCATGTTCCACCAGGTGGAGGGCATGGTCATCGACAAAGGGGTGACCATGGCCGACCTGAAGGGCACCCTGAACACCGTGGTGGAGCAGCTCTACGGCAAGGGCACCAAGACCCGCTTCCGCCCCCATCACTTCCCCTTCACCGAGCCCTCCTGCGAGATGGACGTGCAGTGCCACAAGTGCGGCGGCGTGGGCTGCCCCACCTGCAAGGGGGAGGGCTGGATTGAGCTGCTGGGCGCCGGGATGATTCACCCCCGGGTGCTGGAGATGAGCGGCATCGACCCCAACGTGTACTCCGGCTGGGCCTTCGGCATTGGCCTGGAACGCACTGCCATGCGCCGGTTCAAAATTGCCGACCTGCGCCTGATCTTTGAAAACGACGTGCGGTTCCTGGAGCAGTTTTAACCTTCCCCCTCGCCTTCCCAGTGGGAAGGTGGTCCCAGACGCAGCAGCCAGGGACCGCGGCGTCCTGGGAAGGCGCATGTTCTTCTCCGGACCAATTTTGATTTCTTTCCGCTTTTCAGCGGAAACTCTGTGGGGGTTCCCCGCAATAGAGGAGGATTCTATCTATGAATTTGAGCAGAAAATGGCTCAGCGAGTTCGTCAGCGTTGACGCCAGCGACAAAGACTTTGCCGAGGCCATGACCCTGTCCGGCTCCAAGGTGGAGCTGACCCACGACCTGGGCGCTGAGATCTCCAACGTGGTGGTGGGCCGGGTGCTGACCATGGTCCGCCACCCCAACTCCGACCACATGTGGATCTGCCAGGTGGACGTGGCCCAAGCCCAGCCGGTGCAGATCGTCACCGGCGCCTGGAACGTCCACGAGGGGGACCTGGTCCCTGTGGCCCTGCACAAGTCTACCCTGCCCGGCGGGGTGAAGATCGAGAAGGGCAAGCTCCGAGGTGAGGTATCCAACGGCATGCTGTGCGGCCTTTCCGAACTGGGGCTGGACGAGCGGGATTTCCCCTACGCTGCCATCATCCCCGCCGCCCTTTTAAACGACTATAAGCCTCTGAATCCAGAAAAGCCCTCCATTCCCGCCGACATCCAGCCGGGAGACAAGGTATTCGGACCAGTCGTGTGCGCCAGGGTGCTGGAGTGCGCCCCTCAGCCCGCCGGATTTTTCCACACCTGCCTGGACATCGGCGGTGCCACTGCCATCCCCGACACCTTCTGCGCCAATCTCCACGAGGGGGACCTGGTGGCCTACAACACCAAGGCCGACGCCATCTGCACCCTGGATGACCTCCACGCCCAGCAGGCGGAGTTCCCACACTGCATCCCCGATGGCATCTTCATTCTCCACGAGAACTGCCAGCCCGGCGACGACATCAAGCCGGTGATCAACGCCGACGACCATGTGGTGGAGTTCGAGATCACCCCCAACCGGCCCGATTGCCTGTCCGTCATCGGTCTGGCCCGGGAGGTGTCTGCCACCTTTGATCAGCCCCTTGCCCTCCACGATCCGGTGGTGAAAGGAGGCGGTCCCGGCATACTGCCCGACCTGCTGGACGTGGAGACCCCCGCAGCCGATCTGGTGCCCCGGTACACCGCCCGGATGGTGCGCAACGTGAAGATCGCCCCTTCTCCCAAGTGGATGCGGGAGCGGCTGCGCTCCATGGGGGTACGGCCCATCAACAACATCGTGGACATCACCAACTATGTGATGCTGGAGTACGGCCAGC
>CABQCB010000222.1 GCA_902462475.1 uncultured Oscillibacter sp.
TCGTTTTTCTCCTTGTCGGAGTAGGCAAACCAGGTCTTGTCGCCGCAGTTGATCTCAAAGAGGGGCGTCTCCGCAATGTAGACGTAGCCCTTTTCGATGAGGGTGGGGGTGAGGCGGTAGAGCATGGTCAAAATCAGGGTGCGGATCTGGAAGCCGTCCACGTCGCCATCGGTGCAGATGATGACCTTGTTCCACCGGAGGTTGTTCAAATCGAAGGCCGCCATGTCCTTGACGTGTTTGTTCTGCACCTCCACGCCGCAGCCTAAGACCTTGATAAGATCCGTGATGATCTCGCTTTTGAAGATGCGGGCGTAGTCGGCCTTCAGGCAGTTCAATATCTTGCCCCGGACGGGCATGATGCCCTGGTACTCCGCGTCCCGGCTGAGCTTGACGCTGCCCAGAGCGGAGTCGCCCTCCACGATGTAGATCTCCCGCTTGTCCGGGTCCTTGGACCGGCAGTCCACGAACTTCTGGACCCGGTTGGCGATATCGATGTTGCCGGAGAGCTTTTTCTTGATGTTGAGCCGCTGCTTCTCCGCGCTCTCCCGGCTGCGCTTGTTGATGAGCACCTGCTCGCCGATCTTCTCGGCGTCGAAGGGGTTTTCGATGAAGTAGATCTCCAGGTTGGAGCGGAGGAACTCCGTCATGGCCTCCTGGATGAACTTGTTGGTGATGGCCTTTTTCGTCTGGTTTTCGTAGCTGGTCTGGGTGGAGAAGTTGTTGGTCACCAGCACGATGCAGTCCTCCACATCCGCCCAGGTGATCTTGCTCTCGCCCTTTTGGTACTTGCCCTGCTGGCGAAGGTATGCGTCGATGGCGGAGACGAAGGCGGACTTGGCCGCCTTTTCCGGGCTGCCGCCGTGCTCCAGCCAGGAGGAGTTGTGGTAATGCTCGATGACGCTGACCTTGTTGGAAAAGCACACCGCACAGGAGAGCTTTACCTTGTACTCGGGCTTGTCCGCCCGGTCCCGGCCCTTCCGCTCCGCCTGCCAGAACACGGGAGCGGTGAGGCTCCCCTCTCCGGCCAGCTCCGTCACATAGTCCACGATGCCGTTTTCATACAAAAATTCCGTCTCCTGGAATTTGCCCGGCTCTGTCTCAGAGCGCAGCACGAACGTGATGCCCGCGTTCACCACCGCCTGGCGCTTCATCACGTCGGCAAAATACTCCTCCGGGATGGCGATGTCCGTGAACACATCCAGATCCGGCAGCCACCGGGTACGGGTGCCGGTCTTTTTCTGCTGCGACTTGGGCAGGGGGGTCTTGGTGAGCTCGCCCACCAGCTCGCCCCGCTCAAAGTGGAGCCGGTACTCAAAGCCGTCCCGCCAGACCGTCACGTCCATATAGCGGGAGGCGTACTGGGTGGCGCAGGCGCCCAGGCCGTTGAGACCCAGGGAGTACTCATAGTTGTCGCCGGAGGCGTTGTTGTACTTGCCGCCGGCGTAAAGCTCGCAGTACACCAGTTCCCAGTTGTACCGCTGTTCCTTTTCGTTCCAGTCCACCGGGCAGCCCCGGCCCGCGTCCTCCACCTGGATGGAGCGGTCCATAAAGCGGGTGACGGTGATGCGCCGGCCATGGCCCTCCCGGGCCTCGTCGATGGAGTTGGAGAGGATCTCAAATACCGCGTGCTCGCAGCCGTCCAGGCCGTCGGAGCCGAAAATCACGCCCGGGCGCTTGCGGACCCGGTCCGCGCCCTTGAGCGATGAGATGCTGTCGTTGCCGTAATCCTGTTTTTTTGTCGCCATAGTTCCTCCCAAAGGGCGCAAAGTGCCCCAAATTCATAAAAGTATTGTAGCACACACGCCGTTAGGGCGCAAGCGTCCGGGAAAATCCGCCCCTACCGGCGCTCTTCCGGCCCATTTCGCCGGAAATGTTGTTGCGTAAAATTTCCCATAACCGGTCTGTCACCCCCTTATCCACTTGTACAGCAGGGTTTTTCACAGTTTCCACAGAGTTTTCAACATCGTTATGTAAACTTTTGAAATCGCGAAAAAATTCCGCTTTCCGCCCAAACGCCCCGTCCGGCCCCCGGTACCGGGCAAAAACGCTGAAACAGCGGTGAAACGCGCTCCCGTCCTTTTTGCCCACAGCTCAAGCGCAAACGCCCTTGCGCCCAGGACACAGATCCTTCCTTTGAAACTCTTTATTTGTTGCAAATGCAATATATCTAAAAATTCGGATATGCTAATATACATCCAGAAAGAAACCCGGCGTCCCATGAAAACGAAAAAGGAGCGACGAGATATGAAGTTCTATATTTGCAAGCATTGCGGCAATGTCATCACCAAGCTGACCTCCTCCCAGGTCCCCGTCCACTGCTGCGGCGAGCCCATGGCGCTGCTGGAGGCCGGCGTCACCGACGCGGCGGCGGAAAAGCACGTGCCCGCGGTCTTTGTCTCTGACGGCCGCGTCACCGTGGAGGTGGGCACCGTGGCCCATCCCATGACGGCCGAGCACTTTATCCAGTGGGTAGCCGTGGAGACGGAGCGGGATGCGCTGGTGCACTGGTTCCATCCCGGCGAGGAGCCCCGGACGGAGTTTGCCCTGGCGGACGGCCAGCAGGTCAAGGCGGTGTACGCCTACTGCAACCTCCACGGCCTCTGGAAGAAGGACGTCTAAATCTGCAGGCGGCAAAAAAAGCGGCGCGGAACTCCGCGCCGCTTTTCTATTTTCCGCCCAGCAGCATCAGCACTGTGCCGTACACCACGGCGGCGCCGGTGCCGAACACGATGACCGGCCCCGCCACCTGGAACATGCGGGAGGCCATGCCGGTGATATAACCCTCGCTTTTAAAGTCGATGGCGGGCGCCGCCACGGCGTTGGCAAAGCCGGTGATGGGCACCAGGGTGCCGGCCCCGCCGAAGCGGGCCAGCTTCTGATAGAGATTCAGTCCCGTCAGCAGAGCGGAGAGAAACACCAGCGTGCAGGCGGTGGCGGTGCCGGCGTCCTCCCGGCCCAGGCCGCCGGACATCCACGCCGACTGGATGGCCTGCCCGATCACGCAGATGGCCCCGCCTTTTGCTTTACATAGGCCTGGTATTCCTGGGGAGTGAGATCCATGGCTTATCCTTCTTCCTCACATGGTTTTCCATAGCATCTCCCGGCGGCGGGAAACTATCCCTGCACGCCGCAAAAAAAGGAACGCCCGCAGGCGTTCCTTTTTTTCAGCGATCCAGCAGATGGCGCAGGGCCTCCAGCACCTCGCCCCGCTCCTGACGGGCACGGGCGGTGGGGTTGTTCTCCAGGATCCGCAAAGAGCGGCGGTACACGTTCTCACCCCGGTTGCGGATGGAGCCCTCCCAGCGGCGCAGGCGGGC
>CABQCB010000223.1 GCA_902462475.1 uncultured Oscillibacter sp.
CTGTGGATGGCGGAGCTGGAGACGCTGTAAGAAGTGTTTACGCTCCGCCAGTCGCCGGAAATGGGGCCCCCGGATCAAACCAGCGAAGCGTTTGAGACGGGGAAAGGAGGCGCAAGGGAGCGTGCGTAGTTTTCGCCAAAGGCGGAAACGGAGCGAAGCGGACTTTGCGCCGACGCGGCGGATGCCCAGTGATGCATCGGCGGCGCTGTGGATGGCGGAGCTGGAGACGCTGTAAGAATCAAATACGTGCTGCTTAGCAGCAAGAGAAAAACGCTCCGTCCGGGCCATTTCCGGACGGGGGCGTTTTTTCTTTCCGGGCGTGTTGGTCCCCCTCTTGACAATGGTCTGATTTCGTACTATACTCCTCTCTGCACTCGATAGTCCGAAATCAGACTTTTTAAGGAGGACGCCATGAACCTCAGAGAGCAAAATGAGCTGATCTGCACGTGTATCTGCCGCCAGACGGAGCTTTACTGCGAGTGGGCCAAGCGCTGCAGCATGAGCTATAACACCATGATGACCCTCTACGCGCTGCATCTGGAGCCGGGCATCACCCAAAAGGCCATCACCCAGGGGTGGCTCCTGCCCAAGCAGACGGTGAACACCGTGGTCAAGGAGCTGCAGCGGCAGGGGTATGTGCGCCTGGAGGCCGGGAAAGACCAGAAGGAAAAGCGCATCTTCTTCACGGACAGCGGCCTTGCCTACGCCCAGGAGCGGCTGGGCCCCCTCTTCGAGCTGGAGGACCGGGCTCTGGAGGCCATCGGGTCCCAGGCCGCCCAGGCGGTGGTGACGGGCCAGCTGGCCTTTACCGCCGCCTTTGAGCGGGAGGTGCACCGTGGAACGTAACGCGCTGGAGCGGCAGTTCACCGCCGCCTCGCTGCTGCGCTTTGCCCTGCCCAACATCGTGATGATGGTGTTTTTGTCCCTCTATACCATTGTGGACGGCATGTTCATCTCCCGGTACGTGGGCACGCTGGCGCTGTCCGCGGTGAACATGTCCTATCCCCTGTCCTCTTTGCAGCTGGCCATGGGCATCATGCTGGGCACCGGCGGCAGCGCCGTCATCGCCCGGGAGCTGGGCGAGGGAAAGGAGGAACGGGCCCGGCAGGACTTCACCTTCGTGGTGGCGGCTGCCGCGGTGGTGGGTTTGGTGTGCGCCCTGGCGGGCAACGCGGTGCTGCCGTGGCTTTTGGAGCTGCTGGGCACCAGCGCCGCTCAGATGCCCCATTGCCTGCCCTATACCCGCATCCTTTTGTGGTTCGCGCCGGGCATGTTCTTGCAGACGGTGTTTCAGGTGCTGTTCGTCACGGCGGGACGGCCCGGCCTGGGCCTTGCGTCCACGGCGGCGGGGGGCGTTGCCAACCTGGTGCTGGACGCCCTCTTCATGGGCCCCATGGGCTGGGGCATCGCCGGCGCCGCCGTGGCCACCGGCATCGGCTACTGCGTGCCGGCGGTGACGGGGCTTATCTATTTTTCCCTGGAAAAGCGCCGTCCCCTGCGCTTTACCCGCCCGGTGCTCCGGTGGCGGATGCTGGCGAGCGCCTGCGGCAACGGCTCTTCTGAGATGGTCAGCAACATTGCCGTGGCAGTCACCACGTTTTTATTCAACATCCTGTTCCTGCGTTATTGGGGCGAGGACGGCGTGGCGGCCATCACCATCGTCATGTACTTCCAGTTCGTGTTCAGCGCCGTGGACCTGGGCTTTTCCATGGGGGTGGCCCCGGTGGTGAGCTACAAGTTCGGCGCCGGGGATACGGCCCAGCTCAGGCGGCTGCACCGGGTGTGTCTGGGATTCATCATCGCCAGCTCCGTGGCCATGTACGTGCTCAGCCGCCTGGCCATCGGTACGCTGCTGGGATTGTTCACGGACCTTCACGGCCCCGTGGCGGCCATTACCCTGGAGGGCTTTCCCATCTTCGCGGTGAGCTTCCTCTTCATGGGCGTGAGCATCTACGCCTCCTCCCTGTTCACCGCCTTTTCCAACGGGGTGGTCTCCGCCGTCATCTCCTTTGCCCGGACGTTTTTGTTTCTGGTGGGGGCGCTGCTGGTGCTGCCGGAGCTGCTGGGGTCTGTCGGCATCTGGCTGGCGGTGCCGGCGGCGGAGCTGCTGGGCCTTGGGGTGTCCATAGGATTTCTCCTGTGGGGCCGCAAAAAGTACGGATACTGAAAAAGGAAAACCGCCGGAGGCGCAAAGCCTCCGGCGGTTTTTCATGTTGTTATGCGTGGGCCAGGGCGGCAAGCTCCGCCTCCAGGGCACGGGCGAAGGCGCCGATGTGGACGCCGTCCACGAACCGGTGGTTCACCTCCAGGGAAAGGTGCAGCACCAGCCGCCCCTCCCGGGGAACGTACTTGCCCCAGCCGATCCGGGGCACGGCGTCGTCCGCGTCCAGATTCCGCTCGTTGGTCATGGCCGTCAGCTCCACCCAGGGAAGGCAGGTGAAGTAAATGAGGTCCTGGGTTTCCGCGGCCTGGTCCAGAAATGTGGTCTGGGCGGCGCTTTTGGCCTTGGCCCGGCGGCAGAAGTCCACGGGGTCGTCTCCACCGTTTAGCGTCACGATGTGGAAAAGCTCCGACCCCGGATGCAGGTCCGTGAAGCTGGGGATGCGCCGATCCAGCAAAAACAGCTCGCCGCCGGCCGTATAGTAGCGGAACGCCTCCACAGAGTTGAGGGCCTTTGTGGAAAAGTACACCATGGCGCAGTAAAAGGAGCATCCGGTGCGGCGGCACCAGCCCACCAGCTCCGTCACGTCCACGGTGAAGGTGACGGCGTAAAAGGGGTTGGACATGGGGGAGAAAAAGTCGAAGATGGGCTTGCGGGGCCAGCTCTCCCAGGGAATGGTTCGCTGCTGCATGGGGACGCCTCCTTTCGTTTCTATGGCCAGTATACCGCCCATGGCCCATGGGGGCAAGGAAAAAGCCGCCCCGCAGGGCGGCTTTTTTCAGCGCTTGGATGTCTGGGCGTCCGAGGGAGAGCGCTCCACGCGCAGGCAGCGCATGGCGTTGAGGATGGCCAGAAACGCCACGCCCACGTCGGCGAACACCGCCTCCCACATGGTGGCGTGGCCCGCGGCGCCCAGAAGGAGCACCGCGCCCTTCACCGCCAGGGCCAGCACGATGTTCTGCCGCACGATGCCCACGGTCCGGCGGGCGATGCGGATGGCCAGGGGGAGCTTGGTGAGACGGTCGTCCATGAGCACCACGTCCGCGGCCTCGATGGCGGCGTCGGACCCCATGGCGCCCATGGCGATGCCGATATCCGCCCGGCTGAGGACCGGGGCGTCGTTGATGCCGTCGCCCACGAAGGCCAGCTTG
>CABQCB010000224.1 GCA_902462475.1 uncultured Oscillibacter sp.
CCGGACGCCGCCGTCTCCGGGGATTTCGCCGCCGGTCATGTATGGCGTACCGCTTTCCGACATCCGCCCGTATCGCCGCTGCGCCGCCTGCGGCTCTGCCTGCCGTCTGGCCGCCACGCTGTGTTCCGGGCTCTCCCGGAAGCGGGCAGCAGAGACCCCGGACCAAAAGTTCCCCTCGGCTGTTTCCTCCGACTGCTTCGCGTCCTCCCTCAAAAATTGTTGGAACGCAGACACAGCCGGCGCATCCTGCGCTTGCGTGCCGCTGTGCGCCGCCTGCCGCTGCCCTTCCGTCTTTTCCCCCGTCTCCTGTCTGCCGCCCAACAGCAGCAGCGATAAAAGCCGCTGCTGCCGGACCAGCACGCTTTGCACATAGTCCACGCTCATCCCTCCTGCATGGCGGCAAACCGCTCCATGTCAAAGCCCGGATTCTCCATACTGCTGCCGGCGCCGCAAAGCCCCTCCAGCAGCTGTTCCATCTCCGGTGCCGTCAGCTCCTTCAAAACGTCCTCCCTGCCGGAAAACGCCAATTCTCCCTGAAAAAAGCAGCACTCCGAGAGCACCTGCGCGTTGGTCAGGAGGCTGCGCTCCAGCATGTCCTCCGTCTCCTCCCGGCCCTCCCGCCAGATGGCAAGAAGCCTTCCCGCCCGCAGCGGCCGGAGCTGATCGATTCTCCTCATGCCTGGGTCTCGATGCGCTTAGAGGCCACCACCGTGATCTTCTCGGCCACCATGGCGTTGAGCTGGCCCTCCTCGTGGATGGTGCTCCACTCGCAGCCGCTGTAAATGACCTTGCGGTCGGGTTTGCAGATCACCAGGGAGAAGTCCCGCAGATCGTGGAAATTGATGCCGTCGGCCACCGCGTCGTCGGTGGCGTAAAGGCGGGTGAGCTCCAGGGTGTACTTTTTCTGTCCTTCGATGGTGGCCACCGGCTCGCTCTCGCCAAAGGCCTCCACGCTCTGGGAGGACTTCGATGCCTTGGCGGTGTAGCTTTGCACCACGGCCACCTTTTTTCCGTCCAGCTCCAGGTAGATGTCCGCGCTGGTGGGGAATCCCTTTGTATCCATGTTCTCCTTCTCCTCTCAAATGCCGTTAAACGGTGATGTGTACGGTCAGATAGATCTGGTTGAGGCCATGGGCCACAGCAAATCCGAATTCCACCACACAAACGGTGGGATCGTCTGCGGAGGCAGTCACTGTTACATCGCCGTAGCTGTCGATGATCTCCGCCGCCAGCTTCTTCTCCAGCTCCACGATGACCTGGGAGCGGATGGCACTGCGGTTGCGGGCCGTGTTCTTCGTGCGGGAAAATTTGCTGCGCAGGGCGCTGCGCACCGCGGGGATGATGTCGTCCACAATGAGGATTGTGGTCAGCTCCCGCCAGGTGGCGTCCGCTGCCTCTCCGGATTTGGAGCGGGTGGTGATGCCCCGCACCGGAGAGAGAATACCGCCCTCGTACTCCAGAGGCGTCACGCCGCCCCGCACCAGAAGGTCGATGTCATTGTCGGTATACGCCTGGCTCAACCCCCCAAGGCCGTTCATCTGCGCGCCGTTGAGGGGCACAGCGGGGTCCTTGACCGCAGCGATGACACCGGCCAGAGCCGCAGCGGCAAACACGCCCGGCAGCGTCTCCCCGTCCGTTCCCAGAGGATCGGGCCCCACCAGCACCACGCGCTCAGAGTTGATGGCCTCGGCGTGGCTCACCAGCTCCGCAGCGGACTCATCGCTGCCGCCCACCACGGCGATGCGCTCCTTGCGGCAGGCGGAATCCTGCTCCACTGCCGTGCGCAGGGCCTGATGGACCTCCTGGTCCGGGCTGTCGCATACCACGATCTGCACATTCTCCGCACTCAGCGCCGCAAAGGCGGACTGATAGTCGGCCAGTTCACCGCTCTCCGCCACCCGCACCGCCACCACAGTGGACGCGCCGTTTTGGAACAGCAGCTTCAAAATGGTGCTCATGCCCGGCGTTTCGTCCTGCCCGAATACCGCCGCACCGTCTGCGTAGCCGGTGACAGTCACCGCCTGTCCCACCGTGCCCTGTGCGGCCTTGGCCGCCACGCCGATAGTCCGCACTGCCTGTCCGGCCACGATGACGGCGGAGGTGTCGTAGGCCGAGTAAACCCCCGGACGCTCATGTCTGATCTCGCTCAAGTGTGAACAACTCCCTTCAGTTCAAAATCCGAAAATACATCCGCGTCCTCTGTGGTCTCCGCCACAAAAAACGCCTGGCAGCGCAGCCGTCCTCTCCGGCGGAACAGCGCCGTCTCTTTCTCCCAGACAAGCCCCTCCCAGGAAAGCTCCCCGGGCCGGATGCCGCTGGGCAGTCCTCCCAGCAGCACCTCTGCAGCCCGGCAGCATCCCTCCTGGCACTGTGATGCCCTGCCGCCGTATACGTCCACCCAGATCTCTGCTTCCAGCTGCTTGCCGTAAAGCTCCCGGACGGTGCCCGCCGTCTGGTCATACACCTCGCCCAGATAATTGCAAAACCCCATACCGGTGCCGTCCACCGTTCCCACATCCACCGTAGCCACGGCCCCGGCGTATTCTTTGGCCCATTGGGCCGGATAGGCTTCCAGGGCCGTCATGCCCGCGTCCTGCAGTGCCTGGAGCACCGCCTGGCGGATCTTGAGGATCTCCTTCACTCTGCCGCCTCCTTTTCCGTCTCCAGCAGCGCCCACCAGTAAAGGATCTCGTCTCCCAGGCTGTATGGCCGGGCCGAGCGCACGCGAAACCGCGTTTCGTTCCAGATAACCGTGTCTCCGCCGGATACCTTTTCGCACCCCAGATAGAGCCACAGCCGCGTGTCCAGCCATCCAAGGCCGGTAACGGCCGAGGGCGTGCACTCGCTGTTTTCCGTCAGGGGCTGCAAAAACGCCCGGATATCTCCCGTCAGGTCCGCCGTCTCGATCCGGATGCGCTGGCCATAGCGTTCCATCACGCCCTGTATCCAGGCCGCCTTCATCCATTCACCCCCAAAAAGGCAAAGGAGCCTGTACGGGCAAAGGGTGCCATCAGCTCTTCCGCCGCAGAGCGAAGGGCCGCGGACAGGGCGGCGGACTCCGCCGCCGTCCTGCCCTGTACGGACACCTCCCCCGCCTTGAATGAAGTCACGCCCCCGGTGCTGCCAGCGCCGGACACTGCCTCCGCCGCCGCGGAAAAGGCGGCGGCACAGCAGAGCGTTTTGCCGCAGTCCTCCTCCGTCACGCCCTGCCGCAGCCGGGCGATCCAGCGCGCCCGGGCAGCGGTGCACAGCGGCTCCAGCAGCGCCGTATCCGTCTCCTCCAAACCGGCC
>CABQCB010000225.1 GCA_902462475.1 uncultured Oscillibacter sp.
CGATGCCGTTGCCCAGGGACTTGGACATCTTGCGGCCCTTGTCGTCCCGCACCAGGCCGTGGATGAGCACCGTATGGAACGGGATCTTCTTCATCTGCTCGCAGCCGGAGAAGATCATCCGGGCCACCCAGAAGAAGATGATGTCGTAGCCGGTGACCATGACGGAGGTGGGATAGAAATACGCCAGGTCCTCGGTCTTTTCCGGCCAGCCCAGCGTGGAGAAGGGCCACAGAGCGGAGGAGAACCAGGTGTCCAGCACGTCCGGGTCACGGGTCAGGTGCGTGCAGCCGCACTTTTCGCACTTGGTGGGATCCTCCCGGGAGACATTGATGTGGCCGCACTCGTCGCAGTACCAGGCGGGGATCTGGTGGCCCCACCACAGCTGACGGGAAATGCACCAGTCATGGACGTTCTCCATCCAGTTGGTGTAGGTCTTGGAGAAGCGCTCGGGGACGAACTTGACTTCGCCCTCCTTCACCACGCGCAAGGCCTCTTTGGCCAAAGGCTCCATCTTCACAAACCACTGGGCGGAGATCGGGGGCTCCACGTCGTTGTGGCAGCGGTAGCAGGTGCCCACGTTGTGGTTATAGGGCTCGGTCTTGACCAGGTATCCCTGCTCCTCCAGATCCTTGACGATCTGCTTGCGGCACTCATAGCGGTCCATCCCGTTGTAAGGGCCGCCGTTTTCGTTGATCTTTCCGTCGTCGCCGATGCAGCGGATGACCTCCAGGTTGTGGCGCAGGCCCACCTCGAAGTCGTTGGGGTCGTGGGCGGGGGTCATCTTCACGGCGCCGGTGCCGAAGCCCAGCTCCACGTAGTCGTCCGCCACGATGGGGATCTCCCGGTTCATGATAGGCAGGATGCAGGTCTTGCCCACCAGGTGCTTGAATCGCTCGTCCTCCGGGTTCACAGCCACGCCCGTATCGCCCATCATGGTTTCGGGGCGGGTGGTGGCTACCACCAGGTCGCCGGAGCCGTCAGAGAGCGGATAGCGGATGTGCCACAGGTGGCCGGGCTTGTCCACATACTCCACCTCCGCATCGGAAAGAGCGGTGGCGCAGTGGGGGCACCAGTTGATGATGCGGCTGCCCTTGTAGATGAGGCCCTTGTCATAGAGTTCGCAGAACGTTTCGCGGACGGCCTTGGAGCAGCCCTCATCCATGGTGAAGCGGGCGCGGTTCCAGTCGCAGGAAACGCCCATCTTCTTCTGCTGTTCCACGATGCGGCTGCCGTACTGCTCCTTCCACTGCCAGACCCGCTGGAGGAACTTCTCGCGGCCCAGGTCATAACGGGTCTTGCCCTCCTTGACCCGCAGCTCTTCCTCCACCTTGATCTGGGTGGCGATGCCGGCGTGGTCGGTGCCGGGCACCCACAAGGCGGCGTAGCCCTGCATCCGCTTGAAGCGGGTGAGGATGTCCTGCAGCGTGCAGTCCAGGGCGTGGCCCATGTGCAGCTGGCCGGTGACGTTGGGCGGGGGCATCACGATGGAAAAGGGTTTTTTCTTGGGATCGGGGCTGGCGCTGAAGCAGCCGGCGTTCTCCCACATCTCATAGATGCGGGACTCCACCTGCTGGGGTTCATACACCTTCGGCAGTTCTTTTTTCATACACTGATTCTCCTATTCTTCAAACCTGAGGTTCTTATGATTATTGAATGGTCCTGACCGGCATGCCGGTCTTTTCCTCCAGAAACCGCCGGAGGTCCGGACTGCTGCCGCCTGTGCGGCTCCGCTCCGGCAGCAGCAGGGCGCGTTCCCCAGGCAAAAACAGCAGGTATACATCCCGGCAGTAGAATATCCCGGTAAAGGCGCCGTATGCATATTGGGTGGTCACCGGGCCGGTCTGGTCGGTCACACCGCTGTCCGCGATGGTGATCGTCATCCGATCCTGTGCGCCGGGGGTATGCCTGCGGCTGGTCCAGAGGATCAGGCGGCGAAAGACTGCTGCATATGTCAGAGTAATCAAGCACAGCACCGCCGGAAGTACGGCAGAGGCCGGGCTGCTGTCTTCGGAAACCAGTACGCCCACTGTCAGAAAAAAGTTCAAAATTCCTATGACGGCGGACAGCAGACGCACCAAGGCGTGCCTAAGCCGAACGCCCGGGTGAACATGGTAAAGCACCCGGAAGAAAATCTCCCAATCCGCCTTGGAATAGCCGTCCGGCAGGTCAAAGTGAAATTCCATTCAGCACCTCCCGCAATAAGAAACGCCCCGGGCCGAAAGGCCCAGGGCGGACAAGTTCCGTGGTACCACCTGGATTCCGCGTCCATGGACGCGGCGCTCTTTGCACTGTAACGGGTGCACCCGGCCGGCTTACTGCTCTTTCAGCACGGCGGCTCCAAGGCGACTTCCACATACGCCGCACGAAAGCTCCCACCAGCCGCTTTCTCTCTTTGCTTTGGCGTATCTGTACTGCTCCTCTTCCCTGCATTTGAACAGCAAGTATTATACGTTACGCCTTTTCGTTTGTCAAGACAGGCGCAATATCTCCTTTTTCAGGCGCTGGATGATCCGCTTTTCCAGCCGGGAGATATAGCTTTGGGAGATGCCCAGGTGGTCGGCCACCTCTTTTTGGGTCTGCTCCCGGCCGCCCCCAAGGCCGAAACGCAGGGTGATGATCTCCCGCTCCCGGGGAGAGAGTACCCGCAGGGCCGACGCCAGCAGGCTCCGGTCCACATCCTCCTCGATGGGCCGCATGACCGTGTCCTCCTCCGTACCCAGCACGTCGCTCAGGAGAAGCTCGTTGCCGTCCCAGTCCGTGTTCAGCGGCTCATCGATGGAGACCTCTCCCCGGCGGGACGCGTTTTTCCGCAGAAACATCAGGATCTCATTTTCGATGCACCGGGAGGCGTAGGTGGCCAGTTTGATGTTTTTGTCGCCGCGATACGTACCCACCGCCTTGATGAGGCCAATGGTGCCGATGGAGATGAGGTCCTCAATGCCCACGCCGGTATTTTCAAAGCGCCGGGCAATATAGACAACCAAGCGCAGGTTATGTTCGATCAGCTCCTGCCGTGCGGATTCTTCTCCGATGTGCGCAATGAGCTCCGCCTCCCGCTCCCGCTTCAGCGGAGGAGGCAGCGTATCACTTCCACCGATGTAATGGATGCTCTCCGGGACAAACAGCCCCAGCCGCAGCCAGATCCTCTTGAGCCACATCCCGATCGTTTTCTTCATAACGGCCTCCTCTCACCTGCCCGCCCCACAGGGCCTGATATCCATCTCCCAGCGGCGACGGTGCCAGCGCCGCCAAAATTCCACGGTACCGCATGCCGCCAATTTCC
>CABQCB010000226.1 GCA_902462475.1 uncultured Oscillibacter sp.
ATGCACTCATACTCCGTAAGCTGACGCCCAGGGTGGAAAGATTGTGCAGCGTAGCGGAGGTGGCAGGCGGCAGGAATCCGGTCACACCGAGAGCGATCAGGGCGCCGTTGAAGCCGATGACAAAGCGATAGTTGGAGTGGATGCGCGCCATCAGCGCCATGGCAATCCGGCGCAGTTCCACCAGCTCCCAGAGGCTGTCAGCGGCAATGGTGATGTCCGCAATCTCCCGGGCAATGGCGGCGCCGTCGCTGATGGCAATGCCCGCATCCGCCTCGGATAAGGCCGGTGAGTCGTTGATGCCGTCGCCCACCATCAGGACAGCATGCCCCTCCCGACGGAGCCGTGCCACATACTCCGCCTTGTCCGCCGGAAGGACTCCGGCGCGGAAGTCATCCACTCCCACCTGGGCGGCAATGGCTGCGGCGGTGCGGTAACTATCGCCGGTAAGCATGACGGTACTGGTGATCCCCAGGGCGCGGAGGGCAGATAGGACTTCCTTCGCCTCCTCACGCAGCGGGTCGGAGATGCAAATCACAGCGGCCAGCTGTCCGCCTATAGCCAGATACAGGTGAGAATACTCCGGCGGAAGCGCGTCAAAGCGCTCCTGTTCGCCCTCTGGAATGACGCAGCCCTCATCCTCAAACACGAAGTGTGCGCTTCCGATCAGGACCCGCTCCCCATTGACGGTGCTGGCGATGCCGTGGGCCACCAGATACTCCACCTTGGAGTGATACTCCTCATGGCGCAGGCCCCGGCGCTTGGCCTCCTCCACCACGGCGTTGGCCATGGAGTGGGGGAAGTGCTCCTCCAGGCAGGCCGCCAGCCGCAGCATTTCCGTTTCCTCTTTACCGCCGAAGGGCACCACCTGAGTCACCTGTGGACAGGCGTGGGTCAAAGTGCCGGTCTTATCAAACACGATGGTATCGGCAGCGGCTGCCACCTCCAAGAACTTGCCGCCCTTGACGGTGATATGGGCGCGCCCCGCCTCCCGCATGGCGGAGAGGACGGCCAGGGGCATCGCCAGCTTCAGGGCGCAGGAGAAGTCCAC
Organism: uncultured Oscillibacter sp.; assembly: GCA_902462475.1. The sequence goes on from CABQCB010000226.1 coordinate 1,049, forward strand.
CATCAGCACCGACAGAGCCCGTGTCACATTCCGGGTGAGGACGAAGCTCAGCAGGCTCCCGGCGAAGGTATAGGGCACCAGCTTGTCCGCCAGATTGGCGGCCCTGCTCTCAGCCTCCGACTTCATCTGCTCCGACTGCTCGATCATGTGGACGATCTGGTCATAGCGGCTCTGGCCGGAGGCCTGTTTGACCTCCAGCACACATTCGCCCTCCTCCACCACGGTGCCGGCATAGACGGCGCCGCCGGGTCGCTTGGGCACAGGAATGGACTCGCCGGTGAGGGACGCCTGATTGACGGTGACCTCCCCCTCCAGCACCAGACCGTCCACGGGGATGATGCCGCCGGCGCGGACCACTACGGCGTCCCCCGGCTGGACCTGGGACACAGGGACCAGCACTTCGCCCTGGGCTGTGCGCAGCCAGACCCGATCCACATTCAGGGACATACACCGGGCCAGATCGGCTACGGATTTCTTTCGTGTCCACTCCTCCAGCAGTTCGCCGATTTCCAAAAGGAACATGACCATTCCGGCGGTTCCGAAGTCCCTTCGACAGGCGGAAATGGAAATGGAGAGGGCATCCAGCAGCTCCACCTTGACGCGGCGGCGCAGCAGACAGTGCAGCCCTCGCCGTACAAAGGGGATCATGTGCCAGAGAATGCGGGCGATGCGAAGGGGCGATGGGAGAAAGAGCGTGCAGGCGGCTTTGCAAAGAACCTTGCCCACCAGCTTCTCCTCAAATTCCCGGTTCAGCGCCCGACTGCTGTGGGCGGGCAGCGATATGGTCTGCTCTGCCTCCCGCCAGGAAAAGCGCAGAATGTCATCCAGTACAGCTTGGCGGCTGCCGTCATAGTACAGGATGACGCAGCAGGTGCGCTCATGGACGGTGACCTGCCGGCACCAGGACCTTCTCTGGAGCCATGTCTCCAGAAGATCCGCCTGTGCCAGCGTCATTTGATTCTGGCGTAGCTGGAACCGGATGCGCCCCCGGCTTTCGTGCAATATGGTTGCGTTCATAGGTTCCTCCTTCACGAAAAGAGGGAGCCGCTGGCGGCTCCCTCTGGGTCAATCAGGCTTCTTCGCTTTCCAGATTGGCAGCGGCGGCTTCCTCCGCTTCCTTTGCCGCCCGGTCCTCGTTCAGCTCCTTGGCGGAGGCCAGAATGTCTGCGGCGTTCTCCTGCACCGTGGTCACGGTTCCCATGACCGAGTCCTTCATCCGCAGGCCGGCGGCCGTGACATGGACATAGGCCTTCTTGGCGTCCTTGCTGGACAGCAGCTTGATGCCAAAAGAACCAAACAACGCACCACCCGCAAAGCAGGCAAGTTTCGTATAAACGCTCATTGTGATCCTTCCTTTCCCTTATTTCCGTTTGTAGCCGGTGACCATGACCATAATCATGCAGATCACAGCGCCCCACGCCCAAAAACGATGCTGTTTCATCGCTGTCACTCCTTCTGAATGCTTTGGAATGTCTGATTATTGTAGCAGAAACCGTGGGTGTTTGTCGCTGTCAAAACGGACGCAGAGTTGCGGTTTCCGACATTTTTCTGTACTGGCCGGGAGTCATGCCATACTCCCGCTTGAACGCTGCGTTGAACTGGCTCATACCCTCATACCCCACAGCCTGCGCAATTTGCTGAATGGGCATCCGGGTGGTGCAGATCAGCTCCTGTGCCCGTCGGAGGCGCTGTTGAACCAAAAAGCTGTGAATCGGCATGCCATAGGCGCGGCGGAACCCTTCTTTCAAGAAGGTCGGGGAAAGCGAAAACTGTTTGCAGAGGAACGCAATGGTAAGCTTATCAGACAGATGCGTCTGGATGTATGCCTTGACTTCCAACAGACTGTGGGATACTGGGCAGCCTGAGCCGGATAGAGAGCCATTCGATTCAGATACCTCGGTGCAGAGCAGATACAGCAGTTCCACCGACTTGAAAACACAGTAGCGTTCCTGCTCCTGCTCAGACAGATAGCGAACCGTTTCAAAAAATGACTGCGTCCAAGGTGTGCCGCACAGAGCCATGCAACCGTTCCTCGCCGTCATCTTCTCCTTGACGATCCTGGTGTCCAACCTCATCCCCAGGGTGGAGCAGACCGTCACAAGGCTTTCTTTTGCGGCTTTGGCGTCTACGGCAATCAAAACGCCGCCCAGGTTTCCGCTACACTGACACGAGCGGAGAGCGGAGCTGTCGGAGAGGAGGAAGATGGCCGGAGCCT
>CABQCB010000227.1 GCA_902462475.1 uncultured Oscillibacter sp.
CTGGCGCGCGTCCTGGGCGGGACGGTCGCCCGCCAGCAATCGCAGCGAGCTGCCCTCCACCGGCACCAGCGCGTCCAGCACGGAGCCCTTGTTCTCACTCAGAAGCTCCGGCACGCCCCGGGAGGGCACTTCCACCCCCAGGGCCTTTTTCACCGACGGCTTGCGCAGATCCAGATCCACCAGGATCACCCGGGCTCCGCTCTGGCTCAGTGACAACGCAAGGTTGACCGCCACCGTGGTCTTTCCCTCGCCGGGCAGGGTGCTGGTAACCAGGGTCACCTGGGCCTGCTGCTTTTGGGCCTGCCGCAGGAACTTCATGCGCATGCTGCGCACGCTCTCCTGAAACGCGGACGTGACCCGCTGGTTGCGGATGGAGATGCGCCGGTCGATCTCTTTGCCCCGGCGCTTGAAGGTCACCTTGGGCAGCGTGGCGATGCAGGTGAGATTCAGCCGCCGGCGGATATCCTCCGGATCACGGATGCTGCGGCGGGTGAACGCATAGAGCAGCACCGCCGCAAGTCCCAGGGCGCAGCCCAGCGCCGCGCCTTTGCACACGGTCCGCATCGGCCGGAACTCGTTATAGGGCGAGTGAGCCACCTCCGGCACCGTCAAAAGATTCATCTGGGTATTGCCGATCACATAGTCCGCCACCTGGGGATAGACCTCCGTGACGGCCATCAAAATGTCATAGGCGTCCTGCGCGGACGTACTGGTGACCCGCAGGGAAAAGAGGTTCGTATTCTCCACGGTCTGGGCCGAGATGCTGCCGTTGAGATACTCCACTCCCATGGCCTGGCGGAGCTTTGTCTGCATGAGCTCCGACTGGATCAGGTAGGGGAACGTCTTGGTCAGCTGCTCCGCCGTTGCCTTGTCATAGTAGCTGGTGTTGCCGCCGATATCCGTGAGGGACGAGTCGTCCATCCGGATGGTGAACGTCACTTCCGAGGCGTACATGGGCGTATAGCCCCGCCAGGCCCGCAGGCCCATGGCGCCGCCGCAGGCCACCGCCAGCACCACTACCAGCCACCAAAGGCGCCCCAGCGCCTTTCCGAACTCCTGGAGGATGCGGAAGATATCGATCTTTTCCAGCTCTGTCTGGTCCACCTTATGCTCGCTCATCGCTGCCTCCCGCTGCCTCCGCGCCCTTGCCGGCGCGCTGTTTCTCGCCGTAGCCGTAACCGTAGCCATATCCATAACCATAGCCGTAGCCGTAATGGTCATTGGAAAACGGCATGCCGCGCACATCGTTGAATACGCACCCCAAAAGCTCCGCCCGGCACTGGCTCAGCACGTCCACCGTGTCGTTGATGCGCCGGGCCGGGGACACGTCCTGCCGCACCACCAGCAGCGAAAGATCCGCCTGGTCGGCCAGGGCCTCCACGTCGGAAAAAAGCGCCATGGGCGGGGAATCGATGACGATGTAGTCCATCTCCCTGCGGGCCCGGTCCAGGATCTCCGCCATACCCGGCGAGGCGATCAGCTCCGCCGCCCCATCGCTGCTGCGGGTGGAAAAGAGCGTATAGAGGTGCTCCCGCCCCAGATATTCCGGGGCATAGGGTGCCTCGCCCTGCAGAATATCCGCCAGTTCCGCGGCGGGCTTGCTGTGAAAGAGCTTGAACTGGGCGGCCTTGTGCAGGTCCGCGTCCATAAGCAGCACCTTTCGCCCGCCCTGGGTCAGGGCCAGGGCCAGGTTGTCCGCCACGGTAGACTTGCCCTCGTTCTCCGCCACGCTGGTGACCAAGATCACCTTCCGCTCCCCGTGCCGGGCAGCAAAATCCACCTTGGCCGCCAGTTTATAGACCTCCTCGGTAAAGCAGAAGCTGGCCACGGGCATGGTGATGAGCAAGCCCTTGTTGGCTTTTTTCACCTTGGTGCGCAGCGTCTTGTTCTTCACCTCATGGTGGATGGTGGCAAAGAGCTTCACATCCAGCTTGCGCCGCAGCGCCTGGGAGGTCTGCACCGTGTCCGACAGCACCGCCATGATCAGCAGGACAACCACCATGGCGCCGGCGCCGCCCAGAAAGGCCCGCTGCAAAAGCGTCCCCCGGTCCACGGGGTTGGAGGGCGCCGTAGGGACCGTGGGGCTGTCCAGCACTTTCAAGATCACGTTCTGGAACACATATTCCGAAACGGCATCGTAGTTTTCCAGCAGCAGCTGCAGCGTGCGGAAGGCGTCCTCCGGAGAATCCGCCGTGACCTTGAGCACCAGGATGTTCGTCTCCGGCAGCACGGAGGCCGTCAGCGTGCCCGGCAGGCTCTCCTGCCCCAGCTGGCTGGTGGCGATGCCGCTGAACATGTTGCTCTCAAAAAGCTCCGTAAAGGTATCGGCGATCTCGGAGGAGACCGTCAGATTGGAAAGCACCGACGAATAGCCGCCGCTCTTGACGCTGACAGCCATGGTGGCGCTGGCCGTATATTCGGGGCGATACAGGCTCTGGAGCGCCGTCAGTGCCAGCATGACCGCAATGAGGCCCGCCGCTGCGATGGTCAGCGCGTCCCGCCCCAGGCGCCGCAGCAGGCACAGCGGGTTCAGCTCCGCCCAGTGAAACATCTGTTGTTCGTCCATACTCGCTCCTCACTCTGTGACCACATACAAAACCGCGGTGCCCATGGTGCCGTTTGACCCGCTGCAGGTATACTGCACCCGGCTGACTCCCGGCTGGAGGCCTCCCTCCGGCAGCTGGGCGGAGACGGCACCGCCGCCGGTAACGCTCTCCACATAGGCCATGGGGTCGAAGGGCTCGTCCGCCGTGCGGTAGACCAGATATTCCGTCAGGGCAATGTGCGGCTCGCCGGCAGCGTAATTGCGGATGACCACGTCCAGGGTGATGGAGGCGGTGTCCCCCAGGCTGTTGGTCACCTCAAAGGTGACCGGGTATGTTCCCTCATAGTAAATGGAAAGGTCGTTGGAGTTGACCTTGATCCGGTCAGACAGGTCCCCGTCGATCACGTCCCAGGCGCTCATACGGTCTTTGATGCGGACGCTGGCGCCCATGGAATAGCGCAGCTCCTGCGACAGGGAAAAGCGCGGCGGGGTGTAGTCCGTATACTGTACGCTGCGCTGGCGGGAAGCCACATGGTGGTCGCTGTCCGCCACCACGTAGGTGACCGTCAGCGCTCCGTCGGCATCCCGCTGGATGCCCTCCATCATCAGCTCCGCCGTCAGGTCCCCGTCCTTTTCGTCCCAGGCGGTCACATCCTGCATCAAAGCCTCCGTGCCGCTTTCCTTCACGGACAGCACCAGCGGCTCGTCCGG
>CABQCB010000228.1 GCA_902462475.1 uncultured Oscillibacter sp.
CCGTCTGGGCATAGGCCAGGTCCAGCTCCGCGAGCTGCTCCACGCCGTAGAGGGCGCTGCGGCCGTCAAAGTCCACCGAAAGCCACTCGCCGGAGGGGTCGATCTGGGTGATCTTGCCCACGTCGCCGTTGAACATCCCGGTGCCCACGGTACCGTCTTCCTTCTCCCACACCACATCGTAGTCGTTGCGGGTCTGCATGATCCGGTCCCCCTCCCGGAACAGCCGCTCGCCCCATAGGATCTCCCGCTTGTCGGGCGCCTTGGGGTTGAGGGCCTCCTGCAAACACCGGTTGAGATTCATCGTGCCGCTGGGCCCCTTGCGGGTAGGGGTGAGCACCTGGATCTGGTCCGCTGGGATGCCCATATTCTCCGGCAGCCGCTTCTGGCACAGCTCCACCACCGTGGCCACCGTCCGCTCCGGGTCCCGGCGGCAGAGGAAGAAGAAGTCCCCCTGGTTGTTGATCAGCTGCGGCGGCTGGCCCAGGTTCACCGCGTGGGCGTTGCGGATGATGGCGGAGGTCTCCGCCTGGCGGAACACCTCCCGCAAAAACACGGTCTCCGCCCGGCCGCTGCGGATCAGGTCGGAAAACACGTTCCCAGCCCCCACCGAGGGCAGCTGGTCCGCATCTCCCACCAGCACCAGCCGGGTCCCCGGCCGCAGCGCCCGCAGCAGTGCGGAGAACAGGGATACGTCCACCATGCTCATCTCGTCCACGATGACGGCGTCCGCCTCCAGCGGCTCCTTCTCCGTTTTCTGGAATGTGAGCTGGTGGGTCACGTCGTTCCAGCTCATGCCCAAAAGCCGGTGGACCGTCTGGGCCTCCATGCCCGTCAGCTCACTCATACGCTTGGCAGCCCGTCCTGTGGGGGCAGCCAGCTGGATGTCCAAGCCCATGTTCAAAAGCAGCGCCACAATGCCCCGGACCGTGGTGGTCTTGCCGGTGCCGGGCCCGCCGGTGAGGATGAGCACCCCCACCCGGGCGGCCAGCTCCACCGCCTGGCGCTGCTGGGGCGCGTAGGTGATGCCCTGGCGGCGCTGGATGTCGTCGATGACCCGTTTGGCTTCTCCGGAGCGGTCGGCGTCGGCGGCAAGCAGGGCGCAAAGGCGCACACAGGCGGAGCTCTCCGCCTCCCACAGCCGCCGAAGGTAGCAGGCCTCCACATTGGCAATGCGCTGGCAGATCACCTCCCGGCGCTCCGTCAGCTCCTCCAGCGCCCGCTCCGCCAGCTCGCTCTCGCAGTCCAGAAGCTGGCTGGTGGCGGCCACCAGCTTGTCCCGGGGCAAAAACACATGGCCGTTATTTTCGTTGTGGCTCAGCTCGAACAGCACCGCCGCCTGGAGCCGCTGGCTGCTGTCCGGAGCCAGGCCCATGCCCAGGGCCATCTCGTCCGCCAGGGAGAACTCCACGCCGCAGCCGTCGGCGCTGAGGAGATACGGGTTGGCGCGGATCATCTCCAGCGCCGCGTCCCCGTAGCGCTCCCGCAGCTCCATGGCCAGCACGGGCGGGAGCTGGTGGCGGGCCAGGAACTCCATCAGGCGCCGAAGGCCCATGTGGCGGCGGAAGCTCTCGCCCATCTCCTGGGCCTTCTTTTCCGTCACGCCCTTGATGAGGCTCAGCCGCCGGGGCTCCGTCTCCAGAATGTCCAGGGTGGCGGGGCCGAACCGGTCCACGATGCGCCGGGCAGTGGCGGGCCCCACGCCCTTGATGATGCCGGAGGAAAGGTAGCTGAAGATCTCCTCCTCATCCTCCGGCAGCGCCCGCTCCAGCTCCACGGCGCGCAGCTGCTCCCCGTGCTGGGGGTGCTGCTCCATGACGCCGGAGACCGTCAGGTGCTCGCCCGGCGCCGCGCAGGGGATACAGCCCACCACCGTGACCACCTCGCCCTCCTCCGTCAGGAGGCGCAGGACCGTATAGCCGTTTTCCTGATTTTGAAAGATGATACTATGTACGGTACCGTCGTAGGTGGTCAGCTCTTCCATGTTGTTTCCTCTTGCTCCTTTTTATTCCACCGTCAGGCGGTCGCCTTCCGCCAGGGTGATATTTTCCGTCCGGCCGGCCATGTACTCGGCCAGAGACCGGGCGTCCGCGCTCATGCCGCAGTCCGCCAGAACGATCCGTGCCCCCGGCAGCCGGTGGCACAGTCGCTTCAGCTCCCGCACGTCGGCCTCCATGGCCAGCGCCTGGCCCCGCAGAGGCAGCACCAGCAAAAGGCCGGGCACCGTAGGCCGCCCGGCGTGCAGCAGCGCTCCTGCCACCAGCCACACCACCGTGGTCATGCCCACGGCGGAGAAAAAGGCGATGCATCCATCTTGCAGCAATACCATCCCAAATCACCTCGGGATAGTCTATGCACCGGGGCTGTCCGCCGTCAATCTTCCTCCCGGGTGATGCCAAGTTCGGCCAAAATGGCCTCCTCCCGCCCGCGCATCTGCCGCTTCTGGGGACCCTCGTCCAGATGGTCATAGCCCAGCAGGTGCAGCACGGAGTGGACCACCAGATACGCAAGCTCCCGGCGGTTGGAGTGGCCGTACTCCTTGGCCTGGGCCGTCACATGCTCCCAGGAGATCACCATGTCCCCCAGGGGCACCAGGCCCGTGCCGGGGTCGGCGTCCTCCGCCTCCGGCAGCTGGCCCGGCGTCAGGTCGAACTCCGGGAAGCTCAGAACGTCCGTAGAACGGTCCACGCCCCGCATGTCCAGATTCACCTGGTGGATGGCTTCGTCATTGGTGATGAGCACGTCCACCTCGCAGGGGAAGTCCACCCCTTCCGCCGCCAGGGCCGTGCGGATCACCTTGCGGATAAAGGCCCGCCGGTCTTCACTGATGCCGGGCACGTCCGCCGTCACGGGGATATAATGCCGCTTTGCCATGTCACTTCCTGCCTTTCCCGCCGTTTTTCACATCCTCATAGCGCTCGTATGCCTCCACGATCCGCTGCACCATCACATGGCGCACCACGTCCGCGTTGCTCAGCTGGCAGATGCCGATGCCCTCCACGTTCCGCAGCACCCGCATGGCCTCCTTGAGGCCGGAGGCCTTGCCGTCGGGCAGGTCGATCTGGGTCACGTCGCCGGTGATGACGATCTTGGACCCGAAGCCCAGCCGGGTCAGGAACATCTTCATCTGCTCCCGGGAGGTGTTCTGTGCCTCGTCCAGGATGATGAAGCTGTCGTCCAGCGTCCGGCCCCGCATATAGGCCA
>CABQCB010000229.1 GCA_902462475.1 uncultured Oscillibacter sp.
CCAGCGTCTCGCCGTAGACCTTGTGGTTGGTGGGCTTGCCCCGGCGCAGGTCGTCATCGTCCATGCAGGGCAGGTCGTCGTGAATGAGGGAATAGGTGTGCACCAGCTCCAGTGCGCAGCCTACCGGCAGCGCCGTCTGCCAGTTCTCCAGTCCGCAAAGACGGGCAAACTCCAGCGTCAGCACCGGACGGATGCGCTTGCCGCCCGCCAGAAGGCTGTACCGCATGGATTCATAGAGATCTGCCCAGTGGGGCTTTTCGGAAAACAGCCCGGAAAGATAGGTTTCCACCGCCTGGCGGTACGTGCTGTACCGCTGGTCAAACAAAGCCTTGTCCATATTACGCTTCCTCCTCAAACGGCAGCTCCACCGGCGCACCGTCGCTGCCCTTCATCAGCTTGACCACCTGCTGCTCGGCCCGGTCCAGCTCATCGGAGCACTGGGCGATCAGCGCCGTTCCCTCCGTAAACAGGGCCAGGGAGTCCGCCAGAGGCGCGTCCCCCTTCTCCAGGGCCGCCACGATCTGCTCCAGCCGGCCCAGTTTCTGCTCAAACGTCTGCTTTTCTTCGCTCATCGTCTTGCTCCTTCCCATAGGGCTCCTGGACCCGGGCGGAAAATCCGCCCTCGCCCAAAGTCACGGTCACCATTTCCCCGGCGGTCACATCCCGCCAGCTCTTCAAGATCGTCCCCTGCTCATTCCGGGCCACGGCATAGCCCCGGCCCAGCACCGCAAGCGGGCTCAGGGCATCCAGGGACGCGGCCAGCGCCAAAAAGCGCTGCCGCTTCCGGGCCGTCTGCGCGCTGGCCAGGTCACCCAGCCGCTGCTGCAAATGCACCAGCGCCATACGTTTATCCTGGATATACGCCCCGTGATCCCGGAGGCACCGCTGATCCGCCAGCTTCTCCAGCCGCTGGCGCAGGGATTCCAGCCGGGCGATCTGGCTTTGCTCCAGACGCACCTGCATATCCCGCAGCTGCCGGGTAAGGTCCATGCGGTCCGGCACCGCGATCTCCGCAGCGTTGGACGGGGTGGACGCCCGGGCGTCCGCTACGAAATCGGCAATGGTCACATCCGGCTCATGGCCCACGGCGGAGATGATGGGCGTTTGGCAATCGTAGATGGCGCGGGCCACCCGCTCGTCGTTGAAGGCCCACAGGTCCTCCATGGAGCCGCCGCCCCGGCCCGTGATGATCACGTCGCCGATGTGCCAGCGGTCGGCGTAGCGGATGGCGCCGGCGATCTCCGGCGGTGCCTCCGCTCCCTGCACCCGGACGGGCAGTAAAATGACCTTGGCCAGCGGATAGCGCCGCCGCAGGATGCGGATCATATCGTGCACTGCCGCGCCGGCGGCGGAGGTGACCACGGCGATCCGCTGCGGATAGGCTGGCAGCGGCTTTTTGTGGGCCGGATCAAAAAGGCCCTCCGCCTGGAGCTTGGCCTTGAGCTGCTCAAAGGCCACCGCCAGATCCCCCGCCCCCAGGGGCGAGAGGGTATTGCAATAAAGCTGATAGGCCCCGTCCCGGGGGAACACAGTGATGCGCCCGGACGCCACCACCGCCATGCCGTTTTCCGGCCGGAAGCGCAGCTTGGACGCTGCTCCCTTGAACATGACGCACCGAAGCGCCCCCTCCGCGTCCTTGAGCGTAAAGTAGTGGTGGCCGGAGGGGTACATTTTGTAGTTGGACAGCTCGCCCCGCACACAGATGGACGAGAGCATGGGCTCCCCGTCCAGCAGGTGCTTGACCAGCTGGTTGACCTCGGCCACGCCGAAAATATGCTGTTCCATGACGTCTCCTTGCCGCCACACAAAAGCAGAGCCGGACGGCGGCTGATGCCGCGTCCCGCTCTGCCCGTGCGCTCATTCAGACGGTCTCCTGGCGTACAAAGCTGCCAAGGATGCCGTTGATAAACTTCACCGTCTCCGGCGTCTCGTATTTTTTCGCGATCTCCACTGCCTCGTTGATGGAAACGCCGTTGGGGATATCCGGCATGTAGAGGATCTCATACATGGCCACCCGCATGATGGCCGACGCCACCAGCGGAATACGGGCAAAATTCCAGCCCTTGGCGTATTTTGCGATATAGCCGTCCAGCTCCGCGCCGTGCTCCGCCACACCGTGGACCAACCGGCGGATATACTCTGCCTGCTTGGCGTTGGGGGCCTCGGCGTACAGATCGTCCTCCGCCGCCAGCGTGGCAAAGGTCTCCGGCGTCAGCCGCTCATCCAGCAGCTCGTCGGTGGACCGATCCGTAAAGCTCAGCTCATAGGAAAGGTGGATCGCTATTTCCCGTGCGGTATTCCGTACCATAAATCAAATCGTCCTTTTCTCTCTCGTAAACGCACGCACGCGTGCACTTCAGGCCAGCGTCACGCCGCCCACATGAATATTCACAGTGCCCACAGAGCAGCCGGTCATGGCCTCGATGGCAGACGCCACAGCCTTCTGCACATTCTCCGCCACCTCAGGAATGGGATGGCCGAACTGCACCGTCAGGTACAGATCCAGCGTCAGCGCCGTTCCCGTCATGTCGATCTTCACGCCCTTGGCACCTTTGTGGGCGTTTTTCTTGTTGTTCACCAGATCGGTGACGCTGCCGCCAAGGTTGGTCATCATGCCGGAAACGCCCTCCACCTCACGAACGGCGCCGACGGCGATGGCGGCAATGACCTCCTCGGAGATGTTGATGCTGCCGTTCTCCTCCGGCAGGGTCATATATTCCTTGCTCTCGCCCATGGTATCTTCTCCTTATCCGTCCTTGGGAAGCAGGCATGCCTGTCTCCCTACATTTCTGGATAGTTATTTTACCATGGAGCAGGGAAAATTACAACCTTTAATTTGCCGCCATGATCCGCACGCTGCTGGCCGCGTACCCGGTCTCGTTGACGGTGATATCCGTGATCTTGGCCACGTCCTCCTCCGTCAGCTCTCCCGTCTCGGTGGCCACCACCACGCTCACGCCCTCGTCGCCCATGAAGGCAACGCAGTCCGCGTACCCCTTGGCCGTCACCAGATTTTCGATCTGCGCCTCTTTCATGGTGTAGCCCGCCAGCACGGCGATGCCCTCGGAGGCCTCCGTGGCCGCCGCCTCACCGGCGCCCTCCTGCTCCGCCGCCTCCTGCAAGAGGGACACGGCGCTGTCCCGGGCCTGCTGGCGGGTCAGCCGGGCGG
>CABQCB010000230.1 GCA_902462475.1 uncultured Oscillibacter sp.
GTTAATATCGTTTGGTAATCACAAAATCCACGGATGCCTGCTCAGTTTTTGCCGTGCATCCTCCGGCGGCGGGCCGCCCAGCCCTCCTTGTTCTCCTGACGGCTGCGGGCCACGGCCAGCGCGTCCGCCGGCACGTCCTTGGTGATGGTGGCTCCCGCGGCGATATAGGCGCCCTCGCCCACCGTCACCGGCGCCACCAGGTTGGTGTTGCAGCCGATGAAGGCGTTGTCGCCGATGGTGCAGCGGTATTTCTTGAAGCCGTCATAGTTGGTGGTGATGGTGCCGCAGCCGAAGTTGACGCCCGCGCCCACGTCGGCGTCGCCCACGTAGGTCAAGTGGCTCATCTTGGTGCCCTTGCCCAGCACGCAGTTTTTCAGCTGGACAAAAGCGCCCACGTGGCACTTCTCGCCCACCTGGCAATTGGGCCGGATGTGGGCATAGGGGCCCACGTCGCAGCCGTCGCCCAGGGTGCTCTCGTTGACCTGGGACGCGTTGATGATGACGCCGTCGCCTACGGTGCAGCGGTTGACCAGGGCGTTGGGGCCGATCTGGCAGTTTTCCCCGATGCAGGTCTCACCCTGCAAAATGGTGCCCGGCAGCAGCATGGTGCCCCGGCCGATCTTCACCCGCGGGTCGATATACACCGCATTGGGGTCCAGCACCCGCACACCGGCGCGCACGTGCCGCTCCACCACCCGGCGGCGCAGCAGCGCCTCCAGCTCGGCGATGGTGTCCAGTCCGTAGACCGGCAGCCAGCCGCCCACCAGCTCCGCGGCGCTGACGTTGTTGGTCATGCGCTCCTTCCAGGCCTCCTGCAGCTCATAGCCGGCGGCGGCGTACACGAAGCCGGCAGGCAGCGCCGCCCGGGGCAGAACCAGCACCGGATCGGGCACATTCAAAAAGTCCATCAATTCGCTGTACTGCTCCGAAACCGTCACATCGGCCTCCGGCGGGAAGCACGCGCGTGCCTCGTCGGCAAAGCGGGGACCGCAGACGACAAAAAACCGCTGCACGCCATCGGCCAGCAACTTGTCACTCATCCACTTGAGGATCGGGCAGAACAAAACGGCTTCCAGCATCAGCGGTTTGGAGCTCTCCGGGATGGAGGAGTCCTCTTCAAAGAAGAAAACGGCACTCTCCGGGCGAACCATGAAAATCTCCTCCCTTTGTTCAATCGTTTGCTTTCGCCTGTTTATTATATCAAATTTTTGTAGGAAATCCAGTGTTTCCAGTGAAATTCTTGGGGAATTTTCCCCGAATTCCCCCGTGCTTTTTCCGTTTTTTTTGTAACAGGCAACGGTGCGGGGGCAAACTTTCGCCCATTTTTGCGGATTTTTCGGCATTTCGCAGAATTTCAAAAGGTTTTGTCGTGATTTCCTCTGAAAATCCATTTTTCCTTTCACATTACAGTTGAATTTGCAAAGGTAAAGGATTACAATGTTCTACGCTTGTATGGAAAGGGGGAAACAGGGCCAAATTATGCTCAATATCGTACTGGTAGAGCCGGAAATCCCGCAAAACTGCGGAAATATCGCCCGTACCTGCGCCGCCACCGGCAGCCGTCTGCACCTGGTGCGGCCCCTGGGCTTTGACATTTCGGAAAAGGCCGTCCGCCGGGCGGGTCTGGATTACTGGCACCTGGTGGAAGTGGCGGATTACGAGAACCTGGATGACCTGTTTGCCCGGCACCCCGAGGCCGCGGCCGACGCCTGGCTCACCACCACCAAGGCCCCCCGCTCCTATGAGGAGGCCCGCTTTTCTCCGGACAGCTGGCTGTTTTTCGGCAAGGAGACCGCCGGGCTGCCCCTGGACTTCCGGGAGAAATTCCGCGACCGGTGCATCCGGCTGCCCATGATCTCCCAGGCCCGGAGCCTGAACCTTTCCAATACCGTGGCCGTGTGCGTGTACGAGGCGCTGCGGCAAAACGGCTTCCCCGGCTTGCAGGGCACCGGCGAAATGAGCCGCACCGCCCCCTGATATCCGTGACCCCCGGCGCAGACGCGCCGCATACCATATAATACCGTTGGAGGTTTTTTATGAATTACAACAAAAAGACTGTTCGCGACGTGGACGTGGCCGGCAAGAAGGTCCTGCTGCGCTGCGACTTCAATGTGCCCATGGCCAAGGACGGCAGCGGCGTCATCACCGACGACAAGCGCATCCGCGCCGCTCTGCCCACCATCCAGTACCTGCTGGACCAGAACGCCGCCGTCATCGCCTGCTCCCACATGGGCAAGCCCAAGGGCGAGGTGGTGCCCGAGCTGAGCCTCAAGCCCGTGGCCAAGCGCCTTAGCGAGCTGCTGGGCCGCGAGGTCATCATGGCCGAGGACGTGGTGGGCCCCGACGCCCAGGCCAAGGCCGCAGCTCTCCAGCCCGGCCAGATCATGCTGCTGGAGAACACCCGCTTTGAAAAGGGCGAGACCAAGAACGATCCCGCTTTGGCCAAGGCCATGGCCGACATGGCGGAGGTCTATGTCTCCGACGCCTTCGGCGCCGTGCACCGCGCCCACGCCTCCACCGCCGGCGTGGCCGACTACCTGCCCGCCGTATCCGGCTTCCTGATCCAGAAGGAGCTGGAGATCATCGGCGGCGCCCTGGCAAACCCCAAGCGCCCCCTGGTGGCCATCCTGGGCGGCAGCAAGGTCTCCTCCAAGATCGGCGTCATCAATAACCTCCTGGAGATCGCCGACACCATCATCATCGGCGGCGGCATGGCCTACACCTTCTCCGCCGCCCAGGGCGGCAAGGTGGGCGACAGCCTGCTGGAGGCCGATTGGGAGAGCTATGCCAACGAAATGGTGGAAAAGGCATCCGCCAAGGGCGTGAAGCTGTTGCTGCCCGTGGACACCGTCTGCGCCGACAAGTTCGCGCCCGACGCCAATAGCCAGGTGGTCAAGGCCGGCGAGATTCCCGACGGCTGGCAGGGCCTGGACATCGGTCCCGAGACCGTGGCGCTCTACTGCGCCGCCGTAGCCGACGCCGGCACCGTCATCTGGAACGGCCCCATGGGCGTTTTTGAGTTCCCCGCCTTTGCCAAGGGCACCGAGGCTGTGGCCGAGGCCCTGAGCAAGACCAACGCCATCACCATCATCGGCGGCGGCGACAGCGCGGCGGCCGTGCAGCAGCTGGGCTATGCC
>CABQCB010000231.1 GCA_902462475.1 uncultured Oscillibacter sp.
AAGGGCGGCGGCGTCATCCGCCTGGATGTGGAGGGCATCGCCAGCCACTGCGGCACCGCCCCGGAAAAGGGCGCCAGCGCCATCCGGGAGGCTGCCCGGAAGATCGTGGCCATCGAGGATCTGACGGATTTTGACCACGTGACCTTCAACTGCGGCAAGATCTCCGGCGGCACCAGCGTCAATACCATCCCGGCCTCCTGCGGCGTGGACATCTGCATCCGGTTCCACTCCAATCAGGAGCGGGACGCGGCCATGGAAAAGGTACGTGCCATCTGCGATAAGGTGGAAACGCCCCACACCCGCTGCACCCTGGGCCCCCTCATGGGCTTCCCCGCCATGGAGGAGCTGCCCCGGACCGCGGAGCTGGTGAAGGTCTACGGCGACGCTAGCGAGGCCCTGGGCCTGGGCCGTCCCGGCACTGTGGGCACCGCCGGCTGCTCCGACAGCGCCTATACCACCTCCATGGGCATCCCCACCCTCTGTGCCGTGGGCGTTCTGGGCGAGGGGCAGCACTCTCCCCATGAGCACGCCTCCATCCCCTCCCTGCTCTCCCAGGCCAAGCGGCTCACCGCCGCCATTTTGGCCCTGCCGGACAGCTTTTAAGGAGGTGCCGCCATGGCGACCATGCAAGAATCCGTCCTTTCTTATCTGGATGGCTGCCGGGAGGAAATGCTGCGGCTGTGGGAGACCATCGTGCGCCTGGAAACGCCCAGCGCCGACGCGCCGGCGGTCAGCCGTCTGGCCAGCCACCTGGACACCTACTGTGACGCGCTGGGCATGGAGACCGAGAAGTTCCAGCCCCAGAACGCCGGGCTGTGCCTGGCCGCCCGCACGCCTGCCGCATCTTTGCCGCCGGTTTTGCTGCTGGGTCATCTGGACACGGTCCACCCCGCCGGCAGCTTTCCCGGCGGGCCCTGGCGGGTGGAGGGCGATCAGGTATACGGTCCCGGCGTCCACGACTGCAAGGGCGGTCTGGTGATCGCCCTGTATGTGATCCGAGCGCTGCTGCACGCGGGCTATGACCGCCGTCAGCTCCGTCTGGTGCTGCTCAGCGACGAGGAAACGGCCCACACCCTGTCCCAGCGGCAGACCGTGGACTTTTTGCAGCGGCAGGCACTGGGCTGCGGCGCCGCCTTTACAGTGGAGAGCGGGCTGCCCGGAGGACAGATCATCACCGCCCGCAAGGGCGGCGGCATCCTGCCTCTGCAGATACAGGGCATCGCCAGCCATGCCGGCACCGCGCCGGAAAAGGGCGCCAGCGCCATTCTGGAAGCCGCCAAAAAAATCGTCGCCATCCACGCCCTCTCCGATCCTGCCCATGTGACCTACAACTGCGGCATCATCCACGGAGGCACCAGCGCCAACGTGGTGCCTGACCGCTGTGAGGTCTCCGTGGCCATCCGCTTTCGCACCAACCAGGATCACCGGCAGGCCATGGAGGCTCTGCACGAGATTTGCGGCCGTGTGGAAACACCGGGCACCAGATGCACTCTGGGTCCCCTGGTTGGCTTCCCTGCCATGGAAGAGCTGGACAAGACCGCCGCACTGGCAAAGATCTACCAGGACGCCAGCAAATCCCTGGATCTGGGCTGTCCCGACACGGCATACAGCGCCGGCTGCTCCGACAGTGCCTATACCGCCTCCATGGGCATCCCCACCCTCTGCGCCGTGGGCGTTCTGGGCGAGGGGCAGCACTCCCCCCACGAGCATGCCGACCTGACCTCCCTCCTGCCCCAGGCCAAACGGCTGGCCAATGCCATCTTGTCTCTGCCGGACGATTTTTAAGGGCAGCGCAGCCGGGGCCTATGAGACATCTATATTACATATGGATATGCGCAAGGGACACAGCAAATGCTGTGCTCCTTGCTTTTTTCGCAGGCCGACGCACAATTTATTTTTTGACCACAGGCGGCTCCTCAAAAAACGGCTTGAAGTCCGGGTCCACCTGGCCGATGCCCATGTACCGGGCCTTATAGTCTTTCACCAGCTTGAAGTAAACCCCGCTCATGGCCACCACACAGAGGATGTTCAGCGTGGTGGGCACCGCGCAGAAGAAATCCGTCACCTTCCACACAAAGCCCGTAGGCAGGCCGTTTTGCACCGTGTAGAAAATGGTGATAAGGCCCGGAAGCGGATAAATGACCCGGAAGAAGGTGAGGATCTTGTGCTTGAGGGCCACGTTTCCCTTCAGGGCATGGCGCAGCAGCACATCGTAGTACATAAACCAGCCCGTCTGGGTGGTGATGCCGAAGAGCAAAATGGCGATGCCCACGAACTTGGCGCCCAGGGAGCCGTAAGCGGTAGCGAAAGCGGAGACAGACAGCGCCGCGCCCTCGGCGCCGCTGCTCCAAACGCCGCTCATGATGATGGCCAGAGACATGATGGTGCAAACGCACATGGTGTCCACAAACACCTCGAACATGCCCCAAAGGCCCTGCCGCACCGGGTGCTCCACCTTGGCCTGGGAATGGACCATGGTGGACGAGCCCTGCCCCGCCTCATTGCTGAACACGGACCGGGCGATGCCCTGCTGGATCACCAGGGAAGCTGCCGCCCCGGAGAAGCCGCCCACGGCAGCCGTACCGGTGAAGGCGCTGCCGAAGATGAGCGCCAGGGCCTGGGGCAGATTGCGGATGTTGATGAGCACCACACCAAGGCCTGCCGCCAGGAACAGCACGATCATGGCTGGCACGATCTTGCCGGCAAATTCCACCACGCGCTTGCCGCCGCCCCAGACGATGATCCACACCGCCAGACTGTAAATCACGCCGAAAACCAGAATGGGCACGGGGAAAGCCGCGGTGAAGCCCTCGGCAATGGTATACGCCTGCACGCCGGAGAAGAAGTTGGTGGCAAAGCCCACGCCGAAGATGGCGGCCAGCACCGTGGCGATCCCGGCAATTTTCTTAGGCAGCATCCTGCCGATGCCCTTTTGGATGTAGTAGGTGGGGCCGCCATAGGGCTGGCCCTCTTCATCATAGCTGCGGTAATAGCAGGCCAGGGAAACCTCCGCGCTCTTGAGCGCCATGCCCAGAAGCGCCGCCACCCACAGCCAGAACAGCGCGCCGGGGCCGCCCACCGCGATGGCTGTGGCCACGCCGCCGATGTTGCCCACGCCCACC
>CABQCB010000232.1 GCA_902462475.1 uncultured Oscillibacter sp.
CAAAAAGAGAAACAAAAACACGGACTTCTGTGCGCTGATGGAGTAATAGAACAGATAGACTACCACCAGCACGCCTACCGCCACGTACCGGCGCTTTTGCAGCCAGTACAGGATCAGCACGGACAAAATGACCGTCATCCAGGAGAGAACGTAGGCAAAAAGACCGGGAATATCGTAGGCTGCTGCCTCTGCCCGGATCCCATAGACATCTGAAAGGTTCAACTTCAGCCGGAATCCGGTATAGATCCCCGAGATCCCCATAACGAACAGGCACGCCCCCACACTCACGAGAAAAAATAACAAGGAGGTATGCCGGTGGGGCAGTTTGGGCACCAAGATGGTGGGCATACGCAGCTGCACCGCCAGCAGCACCAGCCAGTACACCGCCACTGCGCAGAAGAAGCCCAGATCACTTCCCTTGCATCCCAGATAGGACGTCATCGGGAGAAAGTAAACATAGTTCATCAGCGTCACCAGGATGGAGGAGGGACGTTCCTCCTGTCCCTGGAGCCCCACCACCAGGGGCAGACACACCAATACCAGCAGCCAGGAAAGGGCGTATTTGATCCACACCAGATCCGTGGTAAAGCCGCTGTAGGCGTAGATGGGAGAGAGCTGCGTAAGGTACATGAAGTCCAGCACCAGCCGGTAGAGGAGGATCAGTCCGCACTGGAACAAAAACTGATGCCTCCGGCTTACGCGGGAGAGCTTCTCCAGGGATTGGGCCGCCCGGCTCCCACGCAGTTTTTCTGTGACAGATGGCAGCTTCATTTACCCGTTTGTCTCCTCTTTTTTGTCAAACCGGCCTGTGAAGTCCAGGGAGGCCACGTCCTTGAGCGGCAGTTTCACCGGCATTCCGGTGGCCGCGGACTGATACATGGCAAGGATCATCTCCAGCGCCCGGCGGCCGGCCTGAGCGTCGATATACGGGGCCCGGTCATGGACGATGGCGTCCATCATATCCGCGTAAACGGCGGTATGGCCGTTGCCGTAGACATTGCTGGTGGCCTCCTGAAGCCCCTGCAGGGCTGCGTCCTCCTCCCGTTGGTCGGCAAACTGCCAGACGTCGATGTTATTGGTGGAGGTACCGCCGATCTTCACCGTTCCCGTCTCACCGAAGAGATACAGCGTCTCTTCCAGGTTTTTGGGGTAGACGTTGGTGGTACCCTCGATGGTGCCGATGGATCCGTTGGCAAATTTCACCACCGCCATGCCCACGTCCTCACATTCCAGATAGTGATGGAACTGCTGAGCCGTCTGGGCATAGACCTCCACCACATCATCCCCCATCATCCAGCGCAGAAGATCCACGCCATGGATGCACTGGTTCATCATGCAGCCTCCGTCCTGGGCCCAAGTGCCGCGCCAGGGGGCCTGGTCGTAATAGCCCTTGTTCCGGTTCCAGCGCACATGGATGGAGCCGTGGGAGAGCTTGCCGAACCGGCCCTCCTCCAGGGCCTTCCGGGTGGCCTGAACCGCCGGATTGAACCGGTTCTGGTGGCAGGCGCACACCTTGACATGGTGGGCCTGGGCAGCCTCCACAATGGCGTCGGCATCCGCCATGGACATGGCCATGGGCTTTTCGATGATGACGTTGACGCCGTGGGCGATGCAGTAGAGGGCGATCTCCGCGTGGATTCCGCTCTCCGTGGCAATGGCCGCCAGAGTGGGCTGCTCCGCCTCGATCATCTCCCGATAGTCGGTATAGCGGCGGATGGAAGTGTCCTTCTCCAGGCCGTGCTTGGCCAGGAGGGTCTCCATGGCCTCCGGCTTGACGTCGCACACAGCGGCCAGTTCCAGGTGGTTGTTCAGCACGGCTTTGATGTGGTTGACGGCGATCCGGCCGCAGCCGATGAGCACGTATTTCATGTTGATGGTCCCCTTTTATTCCTTGAAAATTTCCTCGTACAGGGCCAGAAGCTTTTTTTCCTCCACGCCCCAGTTGAATTCTTCCCGCACGGCCTGACGGCCATTCTCTCCCATCTGCCGGGCCTCCTCCGGATGATCCAGCAGATACCGGATAGCGGAGGCGATCTCCTCCACGTTCTCCGAGTCCACACAGATGCCGCAGTGCCAGCGCTCTACGAATGCCCGGTTGTAGGCAGACCCGTTCATCACCACCGGCAGCCCCATGGCCAGATACTCACAGATCTTGGTGGCCAGATTCTCAGCCTTCCAATACTGGCCCTGGTTCAAAAGCGGAGAAAGGCCCACCCGGCTGGTCTGCAGAAGCGCTGCCACCTGGTCCTTGGCCAGGACGCCCCGGTAATCTACGCTGGAAAATTCCGGCATCTTCCGGAGCTGGGCCTCATAGTCCGCCGGAGAGATCGGGCCAGCCAGCGCAAGTGTACACTTTGCCGACGCCGCAGCCCGGATCGCACTGGTGATGCCCCGGGCCTCCGTCAAAGAACCTGTCAGGCAGATCTGATCCTGGTTCCGTACGGCTTCCGGATCATACCGCTCATAAAAATCCTCCAGCTTGACGCTGTTGTCTACCAGCGCTGTGTGGGGACACCTTCCCGCAAAGGGGTCCTCTCCGTTCACGGTGCAGGGAAAGATGGCCCCGTCCAGGCGCCGGAGGACGTAACGCTCATACCGCGCATATCCAAACGCAATGATCCGCGTGCACCAGCCCGGCAGATAGGGTTTTTGCCGCAGCTGCACGGCATAGAGCTCGTGACTGTCGAAAATCACCTTTTTCCCCCGGCGCTTGAGCTTGATTCCGTAGGGAAGCAGCTCCGGATCATGAAGGTGATAAAGGTCTGCGTCTACGGCCAGTGCCGCCTCATACACTTTGCGGGCAAAGGAGGTCATCCGGGTAAGCCGCCCGCCGGAGGGCTGTCCCACACCGATGATCCGGACACCGGAGTTCTCCCCGCTCTCTCCCCGCTGCACCAGAAAAACCTGGTAACCGGCCTTTGCCAGAGAGACGCACTCCTTTTGAAAAATACGCGTGTCTCCCGGCTGATGGGCACTGGTCATATGGCATACTTTGATCATTCCTGAAACTCCTTCATACGGACGCGTTCCCAAAAGAGAAGCTGCCGGCTTTACAGAACCTCGATGTTCTCCCGGTTTTGAATGTGCTTGGTCACATTCTTGCAGTCAAAGACCGGCACGC
>CABQCB010000233.1 GCA_902462475.1 uncultured Oscillibacter sp.
TGTATACATCCCGCCGCTCCCTTTCTGTGCATTTTACCCATTGACTTTGCTTCATTATCAGCGTATAAAATAAGGTATTATCAGTAAATGCGATGAACGGGACATGTCCGATCGTGCGCGCTTGCAGAGAACTGCCGGATGGTGCAAGGCAGGAAGCGGCGGCGGTGGGGAGTCACCCGGGAGCAGTGCGCGGAACAGCTCTGCCCAGTACGCAAACCGGTTGCCCTCCGATAGCGGGGCTTTGAGTGGCCGCCTTTCCGGCGGCAATGAGAGTGGTACCACGGAAGTGTGACTTTCGCCTCTCCTGTTTACAGCAGGATTGCGCGGAGGTCTTTTTTTATAGCTTCAATTTAGTCAGCAAGGGAGAGTTGCGGATATGTTGGATATCAAGATCACTAAAAGTACGTCCCTCAAGGAAAAGCCCGATGAGAGCAAGCTGGGCTTCGGCAAGATTTTCACCGACCACATGTTCCTGATGGACTATACACGCGGTCAGGGCTGGCACGATGCCCGGATCGTCCCCTATGCCCCCTTTGTCCTGGACCCCGCCTGCGTCATTTTCCACTATGCCCAGGAGGTCTTTGAAGGCATGAAGGCCTACCGCGCCGTGGACGGCACCATCCAGCTGTTCCGGCCCGACTGCAACGCCACGCGTATGCAGGACTCCTGCGACCGTCTGTGCATCCCCGCCATCCCCGCAGAGGACTACATCCAGGCCGTCAAGGCCCTGGTGGAAGTGGAGAAGGACTGGGTCCCCCATGTGGACGGCTCCTCTTTGTACATCCGTCCCTTCATCTTCGCCACCGATGTGGGCCTGGGCGTGCATGCCAGCCCCACCTATATCTTCTGCATCATCTGCTCCCCCTCCGGCGCCTACTACGCCGAGGGCATCAACCCCGTGCGCATCTACGTGGAAGACGAGTACATCCGCGCTGCCCCCGGCCTGACCGGCTTTACCAAATGCGGCGGCAACTACGCCGCCTCCATCAAGGCCGGCGAGCTGGCTGAGGAGAAGGGCTTTGCCCAGGTTTTGTGGCTGGACGGCGTGGAGAAGAAGTACGTGGAAGAGGTCGGCAGCATGAACATCATGTTCAAGATCTCCGGCAAGATCTACACCGCCGCCTGCGACGGCACCGTGCTGCCCGGCGTCACCCGCCGCAGCTGCATCGAGCTGCTCCACGACTGGGGCTATGAGGTGGTGGAAGGCCCCCTGGCCATCGCCGACGTCATGAAGGCCGGCCACGACGGCACCCTGGAGGAGGTCTTCGGCACCGGCACCGCCGCTGTGGTCTCCCCCGTCAAGGAGCTGGACTGGAAGGGCGACAAGGTGTTCATCAGCGAGGGCAAGATCGGCCCCCTGACCCAGAAGCTCTACGACACCATGACCGGCATGCAGTGGGGCAAGATCCCCGACACCAAGGGCTGGATCGTCCCCGTGTGCAAGGGCTGAGCATCGCCTCAAACGTTCTCCAAGAACCGATAAAAAGCTCCCGGAACTTTCGTTCCGGGAGCTTTTTGCCGTTGTATGCGCTTTTCTCAGGTCTTGCCGTGGATCTGGGCGCCGCATTTGGGGCAGGTGATGATGATCTTCCCCTTGCCCACCGGCACCCGGCAGATGGTCTTGCACTGCTTGCAGGTGAAATAGCGGTGCTCCTTGTCCGCGTGGCGGGCCCGGGCGCCGGCGCCCCGGTTCTTGACGCCCCACCACCAGTTCATCCACTTTTGATTTTCCTGGCGGCGCTTGTAGAGGTTTTTGGAGAACATGCGGAAAAAGATCAGCAGCATCAAAACCCACAGCGCCACATCACATACCGCCGCACCCACGCGGCTGCGCAGTCCGGCCGCCGCAACGGTCCGGATGAGACATACCAGCACATACACCCACAGCAGCGCCCGGTTCAGCGCATCGACGCCGTTGCGTCCGTACATGAACCGGGTGATCGCATTTGCAGCCTGACGGAACACTCCCATGGTGTACAACTTCCTTTCCGGCACCAGCGCCGTTTTTTATTTTTCTTATTTTACTCGCAAAAACGGCGGCGCACAACCGCTTTATCCTGAAATTTACAAATTGGTCATTTATTTGTTTTGTTCAATGTGATATACTTGCAATGTTGTGAAAAAAGAAACAAAGGAAGTGCATTTTCTATGGCCAAAAAGCAATTTAAAGCCGAGTCCAAACGGCTGCTGGACCTGATGATCAACTCCATCTACACCCACAAGGAGATCTTCCTGCGGGAGATCATCTCCAACGCCAGCGACGCCTGCGACAAGCTCAGCTACCAGGCCCTGACGGACTCCTCCGTGGGTATGGACCGCAAGGACTTTGTCATCCGCATCAGCGTGGACAAGGACGCGCGCACCATCACCGTCAGCGACAACGGCATCGGCATGGACAAGGACGATCTGGAGAACAACCTGGGCGTCATCGCCTCCTCCGGGTCCTACAAGTTCAAGCAGGAGGTGGGAGACGACGCCAAGGGCACCGACGTGATCGGCCAGTTCGGCGTGGGCTTCTACTCCGCCTTCATGGTAGCCGACCACATCACCGTGGTGACGAAGAAGTTCGGCGCGGACACCGCCTGGCGCTGGGAGTCCTCCGGGGCCGACGGCTACACCATCACCGAGTGTGAACGTGACGGCGTGGGCACGGACATCATCATGCATGTCAAGCCCGACACCGACGACGAGCATTACAGCGAGTTTTTGGAGTCCTGGCGCCTCCAGGAGCTGGTGCGCAAGTACTCCGACTATATCCGCTTCCCCATCCGCATGGAGGTCTCCAAGACCCGCCGGAAGGAGGGCAGCCCCGACGATAAGCCCGAATACGAGACCTATACGGAGGAGGAGACCCTCAACTCCATGGTGCCCATCTGGCAGCGCGCTAAGTCCGAGGTGACCACGGAAGAGTACAACAAGTTCTACCGGGACAAGTTCCACGACTACGCCGATCCCCAGCGGGTGATCCCCGTGTCCGTGGAGGGCGCCGTCACCTACAAGGCGCTGCTGTTCGTCCCCGGCGCCGCTCCCTTCGACTTCTACACCAAGGAGTTCGAAAAGGGTCTGCAGCTCTACTCCGGCGGCGTGCTCATCATGGACAAGTGCGCCGACCTGCT
>CABQCB010000234.1 GCA_902462475.1 uncultured Oscillibacter sp.
AGAAACTTCTGGACACTTTGTCCGGGGCAAACCCGCTGCTCCTGCAATACGCAAATAACCGTATTGAGGAACTGGACGCGGAACGTCAAAAGCAGCTAAAGCTGGTGGCCGACCTCACCGCTAATTCCGTTTCTGCTTCACAGATTGACAGCATTACGGGCTATCTGGATGATTGGGAGTCCGTGAGCTTTGACGATAAGCGCAAGGTGGTTGATATTCTCATATCACAAATTGACGCTACCAGTGAGGAAGTTACAATCCACTGGAAGATCTAAAATCTTTTCACTCGGCATTATGCCTTTGTAAAAAATAGTTTTCCATTTTATGTATAAATCCATGTCCGCCGCTCCATACTCAGTGGGAAGGAGGTGGTTTCATGCGCATTCCAAAACACATCGGGATCATTCCGGACGGAAACCGGCGCTGGGCCAAACAGGCGGGACTGGAAAAAAAGGACGGCTACGCCCACGGCCTCACACCCGGGCTGGAGCTATTGCGGCTGGCCAAGCAGGCGGGTGTTCAGGAGATCACGTACTATGGATTCACGACCGACAACTGCGGGCGGCCGCCGGAGCAGGTCCGTGCCTTTTCGCAGGCCTGCGTGGACGCCGTGGAACTGATCACATCGGAGGCAGTCTCCCTTCTCGTGATCGGTGACCGAGACGCCCCTACATTTCCCCGGGCGCTGCTGCCGTACACCACCCGAACGGATTTCAACGGCGGCGGCACCCGTGTCAACTTTCTCGTAAACTACGGCTGGGAGTGGGACCTGGCCCAGTTGCATCAGCCCGGTACACGCCGGGACAAGATCTGCGGCCAGCTTCGCTCCCACGATGTCTCCCGGGTGGAGCTGGTGATCCGCTGGGGCGGTATGCGCCGCCTGTCCGGCTTTTTGCCGGTGCAGTCCGTCTATGCGGATTTTTACGTGGTGGACCGGCTGTGGCCCGATTTTCAGCCGGAGGATTTCCATCAGGCGCTGGCGTGGTACCAAAAGCAGGATGTGACCCTGGGCGGCTGATCCGTTCCCCGGTGCCACGGCATCTTCCGGAGAACATCCGCCCATGTCAGCGGGAAAAATAGCTCTTTTTTCAAGATGTAACCTCTTGTTGCGCCCCTGCCGCGCAGATGCGGTGGCATTGCACCGCTTCGTCTGCTATACTGGACCCATCCTGACAGGAGGTCAAGACCATGCATCTTTCGGAAAAGATCCAGCTCCTGCGCAAGCAGCAGGGGCTTTCACAGGAGGCGCTGGCGGAACAGCTGGGCGTTTCCCGCCAGGCAGTCTCCCGCTGGGAGACCGGAAGCGCCCTGCCGGACGCCGGCAATCTGCTGCAGCTGAGCCGGCTCTTCGGTGTCACCGCCGACAGCCTGCTCAGTGACGACTGCGATCCCACGCCCCCAGCCTCAGCGCATTCCGGCGGCTGGTCCGGCGAAAAAAAGCGGCGCCTGGCCGGCGTGTGCCTGGCCGGAGCCGGTCTGCTGGGCAATTTCGTCATCTATCTTCTCTCCCGCGCCATCGCCGTGATGGTCCCCCGCATCTCCTACGACGCCGCGGGGCAAAAATGGTATCACTGGAGCAGCGAACAAACGGGACACAGCCTTCAATTCTTCATTGCCGAATACGATCTGGAGCTTCTGGTCAGTCTATTGTGTCTGCTGATGGCGGCCGGACTGATTCTCTTCTTCTGGCAGCCGCTCAAAGCAGGGGCCGGGCAGCTGCGCCGGGCCATCCGCGCCCGCAAAAAAGCGCCCCCGCCCTCCGCTTCATAAACACGCCGCAAACAGCGCGGCAGAGCCGCTTTACGAGCCGGCTCTGCCGCGCTGTTTCTCCATTTGCGCCATCTCTTCCGCCCGACGGTGATCCGCAGGCGTGTTCATGTTGAAAAACACGTCATCCGGCAGCAGCTGCGCCGTGTCCAGCACCACCGTGGGCGCATCCCCCAAAAGCTCCGTCATCCGGCAGCATCCCGCACTAAGACGCCGCTCCAGTGCCGGCAGCATCCGCCTGGTATAAATGCCGCACAGCGGATGGAGCCGTCCCGTTCCATCCCGGCACACCATGGCGGCGCAGTCCCGGGGAAAGCGGGAGAGCAGGCATCGGGCCGCCTGCTCCGAAAAAGCGGGCAGGTCGCAGGGAACGCACAGCAGCGCCTCCCTTTTCGACGCCAGCAGCGCCGCATGAAGCCCCGCCCCGGGCCCCAGCCCCGGAAAGCGGTCCTCCACTATGGTCCAGGAAAGGCCTGCGCCCAGGGCGGCATCGTTGGCGGAGAGGAGCCGCTCTTCAAAAAAGGACAGTGTCCCGGCCAAACGGTGCAGCACCGGCACGCCGTCCACCACCAGCCGTGCCTTGCACCGTCCCATGCGGCGGGACTTCCCCCCGCACAAAATCACCGCGCCGCAGCGCTCCGGAGAAATGGCCATCCGGCCGCCTCCTCTCCTCACAAAATCAAAACGTCCACCCGGTCGCCCCGGTGCATAACGCCGCCGGGCAGCTCCACCAGACAGTTGCACCCCACCATGCTCCGCATCTGTCCGTTGCGCTGGGCGCCGGGCACGGTCACAGTGCCGTTTTTCAGCCGTCCCCGCAGATACCGACGGGACGCGCTGCCGGGCTTTTGGAAATCCGCAGCGGCCAGGGCCGTCGTCCGCTCCATCTCCAAGCCCGCATCCTCCATCATCCGCCCCAAAACGGGCCGGGCAAACAGTTCAAACGCCACCGCGGCCGCAAAGGGGTTTCCGGAGAGCGCCAGGATCACCGTACCGCCCCGGCTGGCCAGCAGCGTGGGCATGCCCGGCTTCATGGCCACACCGTGGAAGACCACCTCCGCGCCCCAGGCCGTCAGCGCCCGCTCCATCAGGTCCCGCTCTCCCACGGAGACCCCGCCGGTGGTGAAGATCACATCACACCCGGCGCATGCCTCCAGTGCGCGGGCGATGCCCTCCAGCGTGTCGCCGGACCGGATGCTCACATCCGGCGGCGTGCCCAGCTGCCGCAGCCTCGCCTCCAGATAGGCCGTGTTGGCGTCGTAGACTTTTCCCTGCGGCAGCGCACCCCCGGGCGGGCACAGCTCGTCCCCCGTGGCAATGATGGCCGTGCGGG
>CABQCB010000235.1 GCA_902462475.1 uncultured Oscillibacter sp.
CACCGCCTTTACAAAGCCATCCTTGCTGATGGCCCGAACCAATTTATCTCCCATATATAAAGCCTCACTTTTTCTTCTTTACCGGTGCCTTCTCCGCCCGAACGATCCAGCGGTCCGCATCCTCCCGGGGCGCACGCAGGCTCAGATCCCCCGTGACGGTGATCTTCTCAAACCCGGCCTCCTCCAGCCACGCTTGCAGCTGCTCCCGGCTCCAGGCCCGCTCCCGATGCTCTTCGAACGTCCGCTCCCACGCCCCGTCCGGCCGCAGCTGGAACAGGTCCACCTGATAGGTGCACACCTGGGTGCGCCGGGAGAAGAACGTCCGCCAGACGCAGCAGGTCTCCTCCGTCTCGTCCATGTAGATCTGGCCGTCCATCCGCTGGAGCTTGTACGGCGTGTTCACATCAAAAATAAACTGCCCGCCGGGCCGCAGCCATTGCCACACCCGCCGGAACGTCTCACGCACGTCCTTTTCCCGGGTGAGGTAATTCAGCGAGTCCAGTGTGGAGACCGCCGCGTCCACCGGCTCTGCCAGGCGCAGCCGGGTCATATCCTGGTGCAGGAACAGCGGCATCCGCTCTTCCAGCGCCGCCGCCTTGCCCGCCGCCTGGGTCAGCATCTCCTCCGACCCGTCCGTGGCGATGACCTGATAGCCCCGCTGGGCCAGCAGACAGGAGATGGTGCCGGTGCCGCAGGCCAGGTCCAGCACCGAATGGACGGGGATGGCACTCTTTTGCAGCAGCCGGTCCAAAAAATCTGCCCGCTTGCGGTAGGACGCGTCGGCCATCAGGGCGTCATAGCTGGCGGCCAGTGCCTCATAGCTGCTCATTGCTTCTTCTCTTTCATCCGGGCAAACAGCTTTTCATAGGCGCCGGTGCCGTAGCTGAGGGAGCGGTTGACCCGGCTGATGGTGGCGCTGGACGCGCCCGTGCGCTCCAGGATCTCGTTATAGATCATCCCGTCGTTGAGCAGCGACGCCACCTCAAACCGCTGCTCCATGGCCCGCAGCTCGGAAACCGTACAAAGATCCTGGAAAAATTCATAGCACTCCTGCTCGTCCTTCAGCATCAAAATCGCCTTGTACAGCTGATCGTTCTTTTCTTTTTTCCCGATCTTGACCATATCTCGTACCCTTTCTTTGTTCCTCTGACGATTTTGCCGGCATCAGCCGGCTTCCTGTATTTTAACATTCTACTGCGTGAAAGTAAATAGGGCAGCAGGCAAAATTTTTTATACTTTAAAGTGCGGAGCCGCACCACATGGTGTCCCGCCACATAGGCTGAGGCAAAGGGATTTTGGAGGACAGGAGCGTTGTGCCTATGAACAAGGAGCTTACCTATCTGGAGACCGAGCCGCTGGCGGCCCAGCGGGAGTGGGAATCGGACGGCGTGGTGGTCTTGCAGGCCTCCGTCCGGGTGCCCCGGCCGGTGCCATCCGCCGGCGGGGTGTTCCGGCGGGTCCGCCGGTACTACCAGCTGCAGTGCCAGGCCTTTTTCCGCTACTGTCAGCGGGAGCTGCTGCCCCAGGCTGCGGCAGAATATGCCGCGGCGCTGGCCTGCAGCCGCCCGCTGCCGGACTTCCGGGCGGAGCTGGACTATCACGTCACCTACAATGAAGGCGGTCTCTGGAGCCTCTACACCCAGACCCGGGAGACGGGTCCTGGCGGCACGTTTTTGGCTCGGCGCGGAGATACCTGGGATCTGGGTGCCGGCTACCCGGTACCGGCCTCCAGCTTTTTCTCCGGCGGGCTGCGGAAAACGCTGCTCTCCGCAGCGGAAGCCCAGGTACAGCGCCGCCAGGCCGCGGGAGCCGGCGTCTGGCGGGAGGACTGGCGGCGCGGGCTGCGGCGCTACTATAACCCCGCCAACTATTATCTCACGGAGGACGGCTTCGCCTTCTTCTACCCCATGCTCTCCATTGCCCCGGCCTCTGCCGGCATCCCCGTGTTTCTCCTGCCTTACAAGGATGCATCCGGACGGCCGGAGAGGAAGCAGTAATCCCCCGGCGCCCAAGGCGCCGGGGGATCGGCTCAGTTCTTTTTTACATAGTCCACATGGAGCAGCTGGTGGGTGCGGTCCTTCAGGGGCCCTGAGAGTATCTCGCAGACGATGGGATTGCGCTCCGAGCGCTTGATGAGCGCCGTCCGGTCCGCCTCGTAGAGCCCCGCCGCCCGCTGCCGCTTCACAGGGATCAGCCCGTAGGGCTGGCCCGCGCCGCCTACGCAACCGGTCTTGCAGGTCATGACCTCCACCAGGTCGTAATACGCCCGGCCCGCCTCGATATCCGCCAGGAGCCGTTTGGCATTCACCAGGCCGTGCACCACGGCAATGTGCAGCACCCGGTCTCCCACCGGCAGCACCACCTCCCGGATGGTATCTGTCCCGCGCACACCAGAGAACTGGATGGCCTGGAGGGTGTTTTTGGACTTGTCCTCCACGATCCGGCGGGCAACAGCTTCCGCCACACCGCCGGTGGTGCCGAAGATGGTGGCCGCCCCGGTGCCCATGCCGAAGGGCAGGTCCGGTGCCTCTCCCTCCAGCTCGTCGAAGCGGATGCCCGACTCCTTGATCATCATGATGATCTCCTGGGTGGTCAGCACCAGGTCCACATCCGGCGTTCCGTCATGGCAGAACTCCGGCCGCTGGGCCTCCATCTTCTTGGCGGTGCAGGGCATGATGGCCACATGGTAGGTCCTGCGTCCGTCCCGGGCGTCCTTTTCCTTGTACTGGTCCTTCAGCACTGCGGCGAACATCTCCATGGGAGACTTGCAGGTGGATACGTTCTTCAGATACTTGGGGTCCTCGTTTTCCAGATACTTGATCCACGCCGGGCAGCAGCTGGTGAACATGGGGAACGGGCCGCCCTTTTGCAGCCGCTCCAAAAACTCCGCCGACTCCTCCATGACCGTCAGGTCCGCGCCGAAGGTGGTGTCGTACACCTCGGCGGCGCCCATCATCTTCAATGCGGAGACCAGCTTGTTCAGGGCGTTGGTGCCCGGCGCCAGACCGAACGCCTCGCCCACGGCCACACGGACCGCCGGGGCGATCTGGAATACCACTCGCTTGGAGGTGTCATAGAGCG